>NZ_RAVY01000275.1:0-9898 GCF_003611625.1 Corallococcus sp. CA054B | reverse complement strand
GGAATGAAGGGTGGGAGCGGGTGCGCGCTTGCGGCAGACTCGGATGCGTCATGACGGATGGACGCAGCGGGACGGCGGCAGCGAAGCGCACGGTGTACTGCGAGGACGCGCTCGCGTGGTTGGACGCGCGGCCGGTGTTGGAGGGGTGCTCGATGGTGGCGTCGTTGCCGGACGTCTCCGAGTTCCCGCAGCTCACGGTGCCCCAGTGGAAGGACTGGTTCGTGGGGGCGGCGGCGAAGGTGTTGTCGCGGGTGCCGGAGGACGGGGTGGCGGTGTTCTACCAGTCCGACGTGAAGAAGGACGGGGCGTGGGTGGACAAGGGCTACCTGGTGTCGAAGGCGGCGGAGGCCGCGGGGTGCGACACGCTCTGGCACAAGGTGGTGTGCCGTCGGACGCCGGGGACGGTGACGTTCGGGAGGCCGGCGTACTCGCACCTGCTGTGTTTCAGCCGGGGGTTGAAGGCGGACGCGGCGAAGTCCACGGCGGACGTGTTGCCGGACCCCGGCGAGGTGACGTGGACGCGAGGCATGGGGCTCAACGCGTGCCTGGTGGCCTGCCGCTTCATCCTGGAGCAGACGCGCACGCGCACGGTGGTGGACCCCTTCTGCGGCCACGGCACCGCGCTCGCGGTGGCCAACGCCCTGGGCCTGGACGCGGTGGGCGTGGAGCTGAGCCGCAAGCGCGCACGCCGCGCGAGGAACCTCCAGGCGGCGTGGACGGGCGGGAAGCTGGTGCTCTCCAGCGCGGACGGTGGCGGCGAAGAAGACGCGTCGCCGGAGTGACGGCTCAGGCCGCCTGGGCTCCGGCGAGCGCCTGGGCCACGTCCTTCTCCAGTTGGGTGAGGAACGTCTCGAACAGGCGCTCCTCCAGCGCGAACGCGGGCTCCAGCGTCGTGCCCGCCTTCTCCAGACGCTCCATGCACGCGTCCTCGATGGCGCGGCGGTGGGACTGCTCCTCCACCACCACGCGCCCCAGCTCCTCGCGCACCACCGCGTGCCGCGTGGCCGCCTTGTAGAGCGGGTAGAGCACCATCGCCCGGCGCTCCACCACCGACGTCGTGAGCAGGTAGTGCAGGTAGACGTCCGTCGTCCCCGTGACGCCCGTCACCCACTCCGCCAGCTGCCGGTCCAACGACTGGAACCACGCCGACGCCGCGCCCACGCCCAGGAACTCCGTCACGTCCTCGCGGCCCGCCACCTCACAGGCCAGCCGCTTGAACGTGAACGCGTGGCGCGTCTCGTCCGCCAGGTGCCCCAGCACCTCCAGCGACGGGTGCCGGTCCGCCACCGTGCGCGAAATCTTCCGCGCCCCAATGAACTCCAGGAGCGACAACGTGTGCAGCCACCGCACTTCCAACTCCGGAGATTGAGCCAGCTGCCGCAACACCGTCTGGATTCTGTCACGCATGGGGCGCCCCTCTATCGCGCCCCGCACGCCCTCCCAAGCACTGTCGCTCCGGACAGGAGTCATCACCCGCCCTGACCGGAAAGCCAGGGTCGGAGGACTGGCCAACAATGTCCATGCCCCCGCGTTTGACCCCGGGGCCTCCGTCGCCTTTGCTTCCCCGTGTCGAGGGCTGCGCCTGGTGCCGGGGGGTTGACCAGCATGCGTCCGTATCGCGGAGACCTGCATCCGTCCGGGCACCGTCCTGCCCGCGCCGCCGTGTCGCGGTCCGGCACCGGAGCGCGCGCATGAAGTCCCCGTCCCTGTCCTCCTGCCAGGGAGTGACGGCCTTCCGCCGCTGGATGCGCGCCCAGGACGCGGGCCGGCTCCTCGCGTCCCTGCGCGTGCGCCCCCTCGCGGGCTACCTCCTCCGGGGCTCGGCGCTCGTGGGCGCCGTCGCGTGGGCCCCCGGCGTCCACTCCTTCTTCGCCGTGCCCTTCACCCCCGCGCTCGCGTGCTTCCTGCCCGGCGCCGTCCACCGCGTCGCCTTCGCCTTCGTGCACGCACGCCACCGTCGAGTGGGCGCCGGGAGCTGGCTCGCGTGGCTGCCGGGCCTGGCGCTGGAGCACTTCTTCCTCGCGGGCCTCACCGCGCTCGCCGCGCCTTCCGGGGCGCTCGTCCTTGGCGTGCTGCTCATCGGCGTCTCGGCGGTGCATGGCCGGCGCTACCGCGTGACCTGGCGCGAGCCCTTCCTCATGGTCGGCACGCTCGTGGCCCTGCTGGGCGCGGCGGTGCTCGCGTGGCACGCCCAGAACGGGCGGCTCCTCGCCGTCGTGGGGCCCGCGGCCCTGGTCGCGCAGGTGTACCTGGGCTCGCTCGCCATGCGCTACGACCAGGCCCGCGCGGACGCGGACCGCCTGCGCGCCGCCGTGCACGCGCAGCTCGTGGAACAGCAGGAGCGCGACGTGGGCCGCCTCACCCAGGCCATGGCGGAAATCCTGGGCCACCACCAGGGCATGGACCAGGCGCTGCACGACGCCGGCACCGCCGCGGACATGATGAAGGCCTTCGGCACGCAGCGCGGGGTGCTCGCGCGCAATGGCTTCGAGGACCAGGCCCGCCAGCTCCAGGACAGCCTGCGGCAGCTCCAGGAGATGGTGAAGGAGGTGCGCGCCAAGAGCCGCCGCTTCGCCGGCACGGAGCCGGAGGCCGTGGACCTGGGCCTGGTGCTGGAGTCCGTGCAGGCCCAGGTGTCCCTGCGCTTCCCCGACGTGGACATCCACGTGGAGATGCAGATGTCCCAGCCGCCTCGCGCGCTCCTGCGCGGCGGGCCACTCACGCTGCGGCGGGTGGTGGAGAACCTGGTTGTCAACGCATGCGAGGGCAATGGCGAACAAGGCGCGTCCCGGGTCTTCATCCGGGCGCGCACCGAGCCGCTCAGCGGACGCCTGGAGGTGGAGATCGAGGACGACGGACCCGGCTTCCCTCCGGAGCGCCTCAACGCGCCCGCGGAGGAGCTCTACACGACCAAGTCCCAGGGCACGGGGCTGGGCCTCTACACCAGCGAGTGCCTGCTCCGCGCCAGCGGAGGCCTGCTGCACCGGCACAACGGACCAGGAGGCGGCGCCCTGCTCCGCATCCTGCTGCCCCGGGAGTATCCATGAAGCCCCTCAGCGCCCCCACCCCGACGCCGTCCACGCCCCTGACGCGCGGGCGCGACGCGAATGAGGCGGTGGCCCCGTCCAGCGGCCCGGCCCTGCTCACGCCGTTCGACGTGCGCGCCTACCATGAAGCCCTCGCCGCGCGCGGCCTCGCCCGCCAGGGCACGAGCCCGCGCGTGTACTGCCACACGGGGCTGGTGGACCGGCTGCCTCCACCCGGCACGCCGGGGCCGGAGCTGCGCGAGCGGATGAGGGACTCGCAGGAGGCGATGCTCGCGGAGCTGGCGCGCGCCATGGGCCCCTTCCCGGACGGCGGCGAGGTGCTGGACATGGGCAGTGTGCTGGGCGGCAGCGCGCTGTACTGGGCCCAGGAGCACCGCGCGCGCGTGACGGCGATGGTGACCGTGCCCACGCACCTGGAACAGGTGCGCCGCTTCGTGCACGAGGCGGGCCTGGGCGCGCACATGCAGGTCCGGCAGTGCACGGCCGAGCCGCCCCGGACCCGCGAGTGCTACGACGCCGTCATCGCCGTGGAGAACACCTGCGCCCTGCCCCGCTCGGAGTGGCTGCGCGGCGTGCACGCCCGGCTCAAGCCCGGCGGCATGCTCGCCATCGCGGACTGCTTCTGGGTGCGGCCCAACGCCGTGCATCCCTCCGAGAACGCGTGGAGCCGCCACCTGGGCAGCGTGAACGCGTTCCTCGCGGACGCGCGCGAAGCGGGCCTGGAGCTGGAGGCACATGACGACGTGTCCGCGCGAGCGGTGGGCTTCTGGACGCTGAGCTCGGAGCTGCGCGTCCATGAGCACCTGGCCCGCGCGCCCACGGACGCCCATAGCCTGCGCGCCGCGCTCAACGCCGTGCGCGCCGAGTCGCGCCGCGAGCACCTGTGGCTGCAACAGGGCCTGCTGGATGGAGGCCTGGAGTACGCGCTGCTCGTGCTGCGCCGCGAGGGCTGATCCGCCGTCCATGGGCAGGCGGCCCGGCGGGCCCCTGCTCCACGGCACGTAGAGAGGGCGGCCCGGCGCCGTGCAGCGCCCGGACGATGCTCCCGCCCCAGTCCACCCCCAGCCTTGGGTTCGTCACACCAACATGGGGGGTCGAGCATGAAGGGTTTCACGCGATGGATGGTGCTGGGAGCGGTGGCGGGCGCGATGGCCCTGACCGGGTGCCAGAGCAAGGAGCGCTCGCAGGAGGGCGGCGGAACGGGAGGCTCCGGAAGCACGCAGGGCACCCAGGGAACCCAGGGCACCGAGCCCCGCATGGGCACGGGGCAGGAGCCGAGCACGCCCCCGAGCCAGGGCGAGGGCTCGACGATGGATCAGGGCATGGGCGGCGGCGGTGACGCGGGCACGGGCGGCTCCGGCTACGACTCGGGCACGGGCGGCTCCGGCTACGACTCGGGCACGGGCGGCTCCGGCATGGAGGGCTCCGGTGGCTCGGGCAGCGACACCGGCGGCTCCATGACGCCGGGCTCCAGCAACGACATGGGCTCGTCTGGCGGCAACACCGGCTCCGGGACCACGGGTGGCTCGGTGCCCGAGCCCACCCGCTAGGCCATGAGGCTCGGGACGGCGCGGGCGTGTCCAGTGGCACGCCCGCGCCCATCTTCAAATCTTCACCATCCACGCGCCGGTGAGGCGGCTCTCCGTCTTCACCAGGTCGGGGCTCCAGCAACCCCGCGAGGTTGGCGAAGGGATGCGGGCCCTCGCGTCGTGCGAATCGCAGGGTGTCCGTGCGGGACTTCGCGCGAAGCGCAAGAGGGTTGGACGCGCATCCAACGTGCTGGATTTCCACCGGTGAACTCCCCGTAGGACCTGGGGGCATGCCCTGTGTCCACCCGCGCATCACCCCGGGGGGTGGGAAAGTCGGGAGGAAGGCAGGACTCGGGTACGGTGCCCGCACGATGCGCTTCTCCTTCGTGCACGCCGCGGATCTCCACCTGGACACGCCGTTCCGGGGAGTGGCCACGCACGGCCCGCTCCTGGAGCGCTTCCAGCAGTCCACCTTCCATGCACTCGCGCGCATCGTGGACGTGTGTCTGCGCGAGCACGTGACGTTCCTCCTCCTGGCCGGGGATTTGTTCGATGTGAAGGACCGCTCGGTGCGCGCGCGGCTGGCCCTGCGCACGGAGCTGTCCCGGCTGGACCGCGCGGGCATCCAGACCTTCATCGTCCACGGCAACCATGATCCGCTGAGCGGGGACACCGGCACGCTGGGGCTGCCTGCGTCGGTGAAGGTGTTCGGCCCGGAGTGGGAGGACGTGGAGGTCCGGCGCGAGGGCCGGCGCCTGTGCCACGTGCAGGGCGTGTCCTATCCGGACGTGGAGGTGCGCGAGAACCTGTCCGCGAGGTTCCGCCGCACCGGCGAGCACTTCAGCGTGGGCCTGCTGCACGCGAACCTGGGCGGCGACGCGGGCCACGCGAACTACGCGCCCTGCACGGCCGCGGATCTGGCGGCGGGCGGGCTGGACTACTGGGCATTGGGGCACGTGCACACGCGCGCGGAGCACCTGCTGCCCGGCGGCGGCGTGGCGGTGTACCCGGGCAACCCGCAGGGCCGGCACGTGCACGAGACGGGCGAGCGCGGCTGCGTGGTGGTGGACGTGGAGGACGGCGTCGCGCGCAGGAGGTTCGTACCGGTGGACCGCGTGCGCTGGCACCGGCTGGACGTGCCGCTCGCGGGCGTCACGTCGCTGGACATGCTCCAGGCGGTGGCCACGGAGGTGGTGGAGTCGCGCTGCGCGGAGGACTTCGACGGGCACGCGGTGCGCCTCACGCTGGCCGGACGCGGCCCGCTACATCGGGAGCTCGCGAGGCCCGGCGCGAGGACGCAGCTGGAGGCGGACCTGCGTGAGCGGCTGGCGCGCGCGCATCCGCCGGTGCTGCTGGAGTCGCTGCGTGATGGCAGCCGGCCGGAGGTGGACCTGGAGGCGGTGCGCGCCGGGGGCGGCTTCCTGGGCACGCTGCTGGAGGAGGCGCAGGCGCTGTCCCATGACGACGAAGCGCTCGCGTCGCTGTGGGACGACGAGGACCTGACGACGCTGGGACAGCGGCTCAAGCGGCTGGGCGTGGATGCGCTGGAGGCGCCTCGGCCGGAGCTGGTGGCGCAGGCGGGCCAGCGCGGCGTGGAGCAACTCCACGAGGAGGCATCATGAAGCCGGGCCTGCGCATCAACCGCTTCCAGGTGGACGGCTTCGGGCACTTCCGGGGCTACTCGGGGACGCCGGGGCCGGGGCTCACGCTGCTGTACGGGCCCAACGAGGCGGGCAAGAGCACGCTGCTCGCGTTCCTGCGCGGCGTGCTGTTCGGCTTCGAGAAGCGCGGCCAGCCGGAGCGCTATGAGCCGGAGGGCGCGCTCTTCGGAGGTGAGCTGTGGCTGGACACGGCCGTCGGCCCGCTGGTGGTGCACCGCCACGGCGGCAAGCGCGCGTCGGAGGGCACGCTCACGGTGCGCGGTCTGGATGGACAGCCGCTGCCGGAGACGCTGCTCGACCAGGCGCTGGCGGACGTGCCGCGCGAGCTGTTCTTCGAGGTGTTCGCCTTCCGCCTGGATGAGCTGTCGTCGTTCCAGCGGCTCGCGCAGCAGCGCGGCGTGTCGGAGGCGCTGTTCGCCGCGGGCATGCAGGGCGCGCGAAGGTTGCCGGAGACGGTGGAGCGGCTGCGCAAGGACGCCGAAGCGCTGTACGCGCCGCGTGGACAGAAGCCCGAGCTGAACCGCGTGATGAAGGAACTGGAGGAGGTGCAGCAGGCGCTGCGCGAAGCGGGAGACCGGCCCGCGCTCTACTTCTCCACGCGCGACCAGCTGGCGGAGCGCATCGCGGAGGGCCACGCGCTGGAGGTGGCGCGCAAGCACACCGAGCGCGAGCTGGACCACGCCTCGAGGCTGGAGTCCGCGCTGGGGGACCTGGCGGTGCTCGCGCGCGACCGGGCGGAGCTGGCCACGCTGCCGGTGCTGGACACCTTCCCGCCGGGCGCGGAGACGCGGCTGGAGGACGTGCTCCAGCGGCGCAAGACGTACCGGGCCCAGCAGGCGCAACTGCACGAAAGGCTCGCGCCCATTGAAGAGGCGCGGGAGCGGCTGGCGGCCCCATGGCCCGTGCGCGAGCGCGCGGAGTCCCTGCGCACGGCGCTGGCCACGTACTCCGGACACTCCGAACAGCTCCGCTCACTGCCCGCGCGCAGGGCGTCGCTCACGTCGCGGCGGCGGCAGCTGGAGCAATCGCTGGGAGAGCTGGGGCTCGCGGTGGACGCGGGCGGCTTGCTCGCGCTGGACCTGGGCGCGCGGGCGCGAGGAGAGCTGGAGTCGCTCGCGGGGAGGCTGGACGCGGCGGACACGGCGCTCGCGCAGGCGGAGGCGGAGCAGGCGCGCACGCGCGAGGAACGGGCGCGGCTGGAGACGGCGCTGGGGCGGGTCCAGGCGGAGCTGGAGGCGCTGCCCGAGGAGCGGCCCGCGCAGGTGCGGCAGCGGCAGGCGGCGGTGGGCCGGATGCGCGCGGTGCGCGGAGACCTGGAGCGGCTGTCCGAGCAGCGACTGGAGCAGCGTCGCCAGATGGACGGCGTGCGGGCGCCCACGGACGCGGTGCCGCTGCGCTCGCTGTTGCCGATGTCGTGGGTGGTGGCGGCGGCGCTCGTGGCGTTGGGGTTCGCGGCGCTCGCGGCGTGGCTCGCGGGTCCGTCCGTGGGCGTGCTGTGCGCGGTGGGCGGCCTGCTGCTGGTGGGGTTGCTGCTGCTCGTGCGCCACCGCGTGGAGACGGCGCGCAAGGCCAGCTTGGAGGCGCAGGCGGCGCGGCACCGCTGGCGGCAGCAGGAGGAGGAGCGCTTCCGCTCGGTGCAGGCGGCGATGAGCGCGCGAGAAGAGCTGCTCCAACGCGAGCTGTTGAATGCCTCCGGCGCGGCGGGGCTGTCCCCGGGCGCGTCGCTGTCGGACCTGGCCGCGCAGGAGGCCCAGCTCGCGGAGCTGCTGACGCAGGCCGAGCGGCGCGAGCTGCTGGGGCGCGAGGAGGACACGCTGCGCACGGCCTGGGACACGGCTTTGCGCGAGGACCAGCGCGTGGAGGAGGCTCGACTGCGCGCGAGCCAGCGCGAGGAGGTGCTGCGCGAGGAGTGGATGGCGTTCCTGGTGGCGCGCCGCTTCCCGGAAACCCTCTCCGCGGCGTCGGCGCTGACGCTGTGGCTGGATGCCGCGGCGCTGCGGCAGCGGCTCTTGGACCTGCGCACGGACGAGGAGGAGTTCACGGTGGCGGAGGCCGCGTGCGACGCGGTGACGACGCGGCTGTTGCAGGAAGCGCGAGCAGCGGGCCTGCCCGAGGGGCCGCCGGAGACAGTGGCCGCGCGGGTGTCCGTGGCGCTGGAAGAAGTGCGCTCGAGGGCGGCCGACCAGCGGCACCTGGACGGACAGCGCGGCGAGCTGCTGGCGGAGAAGGCGCGGCTGGACCAGCTGGCGCTGGACGAGGACCAGGCGTGGGAGACGCTACTCACGGAAGGCGGCTGCCAGGACGAGGCCACCTTCCGCCGCCGCGCGGTGCAGGCGCGAAGGTACGCGGAGCTGGCGGCCCGGGTGCGCGAGCACGTCCAGCGGGTGCAGGCACTCACCGGCCTGGGTGAGAACGCGGCGAACGAGGAGGTCCACGCGGCGGGCGGCGAGACGGGCCTGAAGGAACAGCTCGCCACGCTGCGCGAGCGCCACAAGGCCGAAGGCGAGCGGCACAAGGCCGTGCTCACGGAGCAGGGCAGCCTGAAGACGCAGCTGTCGCAGTGGGAGAACGACGACCGCGTGTCACGGCTGCGCATCCAGGAGGAGACGCTGCGCGCGAAGGCGGCGGAGCTGGCCACGCGCTACGCGGCGGACCGGCTGACGCTGGCGTTGCTCGGGAGGGCGCGCCGGAGGTTCGAGGAGGAGCAGCAGCCGCGCGTCATCCAGCTGGCGAGCGAGCTGTTCTCCGAGCTGACGGCGGGGCGCTACCGCCGCGTCTTCATCCCGGCCGGGGACGCGCGCGAGCTGCGGGTGAGTGACGGCGCCAGGGACTGGAGCGCGGAGCAGCTGTCCCGGGGCACGCGCGAGCAGCTGTTCCTCGCGTTCCGGCTGGCCGTCATCCGCGACTTCGGAGAGACGCGGGGCGCGCTGCCGCTCATCACGGATGACGTGCTGGTGAACTTCGATCCGGAACGGGCCCGGGGCGCGGTGCGGCTCTTCGCGAGGCTGGCGGAAGCCCACCAGGTCATCGCCTTCACCTGCCACCCGTGGCTGCGCGAGCAGTTCGAAGCGGAGGGCGCCCATGTCCTGGAGCTGCCCGGCGCCACGAAGTCCCTCCGCGAAGGCGCCCAACCCTTACGGGTGGTCTCCAGCGGCTAGGGAACGGCGAACCCTGGCGCACAAAAAAATACTGGGAGCGCGCCCCCTCGACGCGCTCCCAGTAACTCAACCCCTCCCCCGAGGGGTCCCCCTCTCGGATGCGGCCCCCAAAGCTCCGCGTCCGTCCTGCTTTTCCTTCAAGACGTCGACTACCGAAAACCTTGAGTCCCGGAAGATCGACCCCCGAAACCCTTTCCCCCTCTGCCCGGTCCGCTCTGCGTCCCGAGCCCTTGGACCCTGGTGGCTCTGCCCCCAGCATCCCCACCTCGCCTTCAATACGTCGGCCGCGAAAAACCTTGGCTGGGCCCTGTTTTTTTCGCCATCCCCTCTGACGCGGCCTGTCGGACGGCCCTCCCCGGGGCCTGCGTCAGCGCTGCTGCTACAGTCGCCCACCCTGGAGGGGCGCCATGCGGAAGCCGTCGGCGGTGGTCATTGGAGGCGTCGTGCTCCTGCTCCTCATCGGAGCCGGGGTCTTCTGGTGGCTGCGCCCCACTCCTCCCACC
>NZ_RAVY01000274.1:0-9919 GCF_003611625.1 Corallococcus sp. CA054B | reverse complement strand
CCCCGGCCCCGACCGGAGCCCCGCCGCCCAAGAAGGGCGGCTTCGGCGCCGCGCTGTGGCGCTGGACGAAGCGGCTCCTGGTGCTGGGCGTCGTCGGGCTGGTGCTCCTCATCGGCGTGTGCGTGGGCACGTACGTCTACTTCAGCCGCGACCTTCCCTCCGTGGAGTCGCTGCGCAACTACCAGCCGCCGCAGGTGACGAAGGTGACGTGCGCGGACGGCTCGCTCTGCGCGGAGTACGCGCTGGAGCGCCGCACGCTCGTCCGGATGGAGGACCTGCCCCCGCACGTGCGCAACGCGTTCCTCGCCGCCGAGGACGCGGACTTCTACAAGCACGAGGGCCTGGACCCCTTCGGCATCCTGCGCGCGGGCGTGAAGAACCTCATCCCCGGCAGCCGCAAGTCCGGCGCGTCCACGCTCACGCAGCAGGTCGTGAAGAACATGCTGCTCACGCCCGAGCGCAGCCTGGGCCGGAAGATCCGCGAGTGGATCCTCACCCCGCGCCTGGAGCAGGCGCTCACGAAGGATCAGATCCTCAGCCTCTACATCAACGGCGTGTACTTCGGGCAGCGCCGCTACGGACTGGAGGAGGCCGCGCTCTACTACTTCGGCAAGCACGCCAAGGACCTGACCGTGGGCGAGGCCGCCGTGCTCGCGGGCACCGTGCAGTCTCCCCACCGCATCAACCCGGTGGCGAACATCACCCGCGCCAAGGCGCGCCAGCGCTACGTGCTGGAGCAGATGGCGGGCCAGGGCTTCGTGCCTCGCGCGGTGGTGGACGCGGAGAAGGACAAGCCCATCGTGCTCGCGCCGCGCAAGACGGTCAGCGCGGGCGCCTACTACGCGGAGGAGATCCGCCGCACGCTGATTGAACGCTACGGCGAGAAGATGGTGATGGAGGGCGGCCTGCGCGTGGACATCGCGCTCGTGCCCAAGCTCCAGGCCACCGCCGAGCAGGCCGTGCGTGACGGCCTGGAAGCCGTGGACCGGCGCCAGGGCTACCGGGGCGCGCAGGGCAAGCTGGAGGAGGCGCAGTGGAAGCGCTACCGCGAGCTCATCGTCCAGCGCATCGACGAGGCCGGCCGCCGGCAGAAGGACCAGGGCTATGTCGCGGACCTGGCGCCGCTCGCCCAGCCGCTCGCCGCCGCCGCTCCGGAGGCCAAGACCCCCACCACGCAGGAGGTGGAAGGCGCCGAGGAGCAGCAGCCCGCCGCCCTGGCCGCGGACACGGACTCGGAGGAGGAGGAGGCCCGGTCGCCGGAGCGCGAGCGCGTGGGCCAGGTCCTCCTCAAGCCGATGGAGGAGGGGCTGCGCCTCACCGGCTACGTCATGGAGGTGGACGCGAAGCGCAACGTGGCGCGCGTGGACCTGGTGGGCCGCACCGCGGAGGTGTCCTTCGATTCCGTCGCCTGGGCGCGGAAGAAGAAGAAGAGCGCGCCGAAGAACATCTCGGACGTGTTCACCCCCGGGGAGCTGGTGTTCGTGCGCGTGCTCAAGGCCCCTCCCGCGCCGGCCTTCGTGGAGGCCACGTTGGATCAGGTGCCCGTGGTGCAGGGCGGGCTCGTGGTCATCAACCCGGCCAACCGCAACGTGGTGGCCATGGTGGGCGGCTATGACGCGGAGCGCTCGTCGTTCAACCGCGCCACGCAGGCGAAGCGGCAGCCGGGCTCGTCGTTCAAGCCCTTCATCTACGGCGCGGCGCTGGCCAGCGGCCGCTTCACGCCGCTCTCCATGGTGAACGACGCGCCGGAGTCCATCCGCGACCCGTACACGGGCAAGACGTGGCGGCCCAAGAACTTCGACGGGCGCTTCGAGGGCCCCATGACGCTGCGCACGGCGCTGAGCAAGTCGAAGAACACGGTGTCCGTGCGGCTCATCGAGTCGATTACCCCCGCGACCGCCATCGACTTCGCGCGCCGGGCGGGCATCCGCTCCGCGATGCCGGAGAACCTCACGCTGGCCCTGGGCACCGGCGAGGTGACGATGCTGGAGGCCGTCAACGCGTACGCCACGCTCCAGGCCAACGGCCGCTACGCGGAGCCGCTGACGCTGCTGCGCGTGCGCGACGCGAAGGGCACGGTGCTGGAGGAGCACCAGCCGGCCTTCGAGGAGACGCTGCCTCCCGCCGTGGCGTTCCTCACGACGTCGCTGATGCGCAGCGTGGTGGAGGACGGAAGCGCGCGCGCGGTGCGGGAGCTGAACCGGCCCGCCGCGGGCAAGACGGGCACCACCAACGAGTCCAAGGACACGTGGTTCAACGGCTACACGATGGACTGGGTGGCCAGCGCGTGGGTGGGCTTCGATGACAACTCGCCCCTGGGCAGCAGCGAGACGGGCGGCCGGGCCGCGCTGCCCATCTGGCTCAACTTCATGCGGGTGGCGGAGGACGGCCTGCCCGCCCGCGACTTCGAGGTGCCGCCGGGCGTCACCCAGGTGCGCATCGACCCCGTCACCGGGCTGCTCGCGGGCAACGCCGTTCCGGGCCGGATGGAGCCCTACCTGGAGGGCACCCAGCCCACCGCCGAGGCCCCGCCGCCCGGACAGGTGACGCCGGACAACTACTTCCTGGAGGAAGGTGGCAAAAGGGGGCTGTGAGTCGCTCGCTCCTTCCGCTGGTCCTCGCGCTCGCGTTCGCCCTGCCCGCCTTCGCGGAGTCGGACGAAAGCGCGCCTCCTGCCTCCGCCCGGCTGGCCCTGGCCGTGGCCGACGCCATCCGTGGTGCCCCCGCGGAGGCGCCCGTGGCCCTCTCCCTGTCCGGAAGCTCTCCCGAGCTGCGCCGGGCGTTCGGGACACTGCTCGCCGCGCGGCTCGCCGCGATGAACCTGGGGCCGGTGGTGCTGGACGTCCCGCCCGAGCGCGCCGAGGCCGCCGCCCGCGAACAGGGGGCCCGCTCGCTGGCGCGGCTCACGCTGGACGTGGAGGGCGGCGAGCTGGTGGCGCGGGGTGACGTGCTGGGCACGTGGGTGAACTTCTGGTCCGGCCGCACGCCCACGCGTCCGCCGAAGCCCGCCGCCGCCGTGGCCGAAGGTGTCGAGGCCGATGCCGCGGTGCTGGCGCTGGCGGCGGTGGGGACGCCGTCCTCGGGAGTGACGGGTCCGGGGCCCCAGCAGCGGCGGCCGGTGCGCCTGCTGGGCGCGGTGTTCGCGAGGCTGGAGACGCCGCTGGGGGCTCTGGCTGCGGGGGACCTGGATGGCGATGGCCGCGATGAAGTGGCCGCGCTCACCGAGCACGAGGTGGTGGTGTTCGGCGCGGACGGGCGGGTGCTCGCGCGGCGGGAGCTGGAAGGGGCCGCTGCCACGGCGACGACGCGCGAGCCGTTCGGAGCGCTGGCGGTGCTGACGGGGCCTCCGCGCCTGGCGGCCTGGAGCACGCGGTATGCGCGCGGCGAGGTGCTGGTGCTGGACAAGGCGAAGGGGACGCTGCGTCCGACGGGGACGCTGGACGCCGCGCCGCTGGGGACGGCGGAGCGCGGGGCGTTCGTGCCGGGGCAGACGGTGTTCGCGCCCGAGGTCCGGCTGGCGGACGGGCGGAGCCTCACGGTGCCCGCGCCCTTCGGCACGGCGAGCTTCGCGGCGCCGCGGATGCTGTTCGTGCACGCGGACAGCACGGCGTCGCTCTACGCGCGTCCCGCGTCCGCGCCGCTGAAGGTGTCCGGGCTGGGAGCGGGCAGCGCGCTGGGGGACCTGGATGGGGACGGGATGCCGGAGCTGCTCACCACGTCACCGCAGCTCCAGCCGTCGCCGGACGTGCTGCGGGTGCTGTCGTTGAACTCCGACGCGCCGATGGCGCACGAGCCCCTGTGGCAGGGAGCGCTCCCGCCGGGCCGGGCGCTGTACGTGGTGACGGCGGACCTGGATGGCGACAAGCGCCGCGAAGTCGTCGTGGGTTCGTGGAAGCCGGACGGCACGAGCGAGCTGTTCCTCCTGCGCCAGGGTGCACCGTGATGAAGGCTCACAAGCGCCACGAAGTCCTGGTGAGGCAGGTGCTCCGCGAAGCAGCGGCACCGCGGTATCGACGAGAGGGCACCGCGAGGATCCGCTCCGCCCTCGCGGGCCTCGTGCTGCTGACTTCCACTCCGGCCCTGGCGGCCAGCCGTCCGCGCTATGGGGGCGAGCTGCGGGTGGCGCACGCGGGGCCCCCTGAAATCGGAGAGCCCGCGCTCGCGGACACGCCGATGGAGGCCGCGCTGCTGGGCCTGTTGACGCGGCCCGTGTGCCGCGTGGATGCCGGCGGACAGGTGCACCCGACGCTGGCGCGCGAGATGACGCGCCCCGTGCCGCAGGCCCTGCGCTTGGCGATGCCCTCCGCGGCCAGCGCGACCGCCGTGGCCCGTGCGTGGACGCGGCTGTCCTCCACGGAGTCGCCGTCTCCGTATCGCGCGCTCCTGTACCCCCTGCGCGGCGATGGCCGTCAGGTGACAGCCACGGGCGCCACGCTGGACCTGGCGCTGGCGTTTCCGTGGCCCGACCTGGAGCGCTCGCTGTGCCACCCTGCCCTCGCGACGCCGCCGTCGCCCGCGTCGGGCCCCTTCAGCGCCGCGGGCCGTGGCGTGCTGGAGGCCCAGGCCTCGTGGCCCGAAGGCCGGCCGTACCTGGACCGGCTGGCGCTCACCGCCACGGATGAACGCGGCCTCGCGCGGCTGTGGTCCGCGCGGCAGGTGCAGGTGGCGCTGGGCACGCCGCCCGACGACAACACCTTCACGGGCGCCGCGCTGTACGCGACCTATCTGGCGTACTCGCCCCGGAAGGTGCCCGCGGACTTCCGCCAGGCGGTGGAGAGCGCCATCGACCGCGAGGACCTCACGCGGCTGTTCGTGAAGGGCCCCGCGGTGCCCATGGCGAACCTGCTGCCGCCCGCGTTGATGCCCCAGGCTCCCAGGCCCCGGCCCACTGCACCTCCAGCGGGCGCGACCCGAAAGGTGACGCTCGTCTATGACGCCGCGCTGACGGATCAACGCGCCGTGGCCGAGCGCATCCAGGTGAAGCTGCACGACCAGGGCTACACCGTCGCGCTGGAGCCCCAGTCGCGCGCCGCGCTGCGAAGCCGTCAGGCGAAGGGCGACTTCGAGCTGATGCTCAGCGCGTTCCTGCTGCCGCCCGTTCCCGGTCCCGCGCTGGCGGTGGTGCTGGAAGCAGGAGGACGCCGAGACCTTCTCGGAGTCGAGCTGCCGCCCATCGGGGCCCTGACGGACGCCGGAGCCCGGGATGCGCGAAGCCGTGAACGGGCCCTGGCGCTCGCGCCCTCCGTGCCGCTCATCCCGCTGTACGCACAGGGGCTCGCCCTGCGCGCGGCGCCAGAGGTGACAGGACTGGTGCTGGATGCCCAGGGCCTGCCCGTGCTCGAAGGCGCCTGGCTTGCTCCCGTCGAGGCCTCTGGCGGCGGAGGCCGGCCATGAGCCCTGCCGGCGCGGTTGCGCATGACGTGCCCAGGACCCGCGGTCGCGTGTACTCCTGGCGGCACAGGCCGGCCATGAGCCCCATCCACGCGGCAGTCCCCAGCAAGGACCGGCCCGCATGCGCCTGAGGACCCGGCTCGCGCTCGCCTTCGCCCTGCTCGCGCTGGTGCCGCTGGCGGTCGTCGTTCCCCTGACGCTGACGCGCCTGCGCGACACGCTGTCGCGTGAGCTCGACGCGCGCATGACGGCCGCCACCGCCTCCGCGCAGGAGTCCCTGGAGCGCTCCGCCGCCAACGCGCGCCGCGCCGTCGAGGAGCTGGTGGAGAGCCCCGCCATGGAGGACCTCGTGCGCGACGCGCGCACCGCTCCCCTGCGCGTCATCCAGGCCAACACCGCCGAGGGCCTGATGAAGAGCCGCGGCCTCACCGTGCTCGCGCTCTTCGACCGCAACGGCACCGTGCTGTCCTCCGGCCACCTGCCCGCCCGGCGCGGGGACCCGGACCCTGCCCTCTTCGCCGTGACGAAGGAGAAGTCCCCCAGGCCCGTGCCCGTGCGCGTGGACGTCCGGGGCGACGCGGGCCTGCGCCAGGTCCCCGCGCTCGTCACCGCGCGCCCCGTGGACTACGGCGACGTGCGCCTGTGGGCCGTGGGCGGCGTGGTGCTGGACGACGGCCTGGCCCAGCACCTGGCCCGCCTCACCCAATCCGACGTGACGCTCCTGTCCGGCGGCACCCAGGTCGCGCACGCGGGCAGCGCCGCCCCGCCCACCGTGGAGCAGGTGCTGCCCCTGGGCAACGTGGCCTCCGTGCGCCTCACCTTCAGCCGCGCCGCCGCGCGCGAAGCCGAAGAGGGCGTCATGCGCGCGTTCCTCCTCCTCGCGGGCCTGGGCCTGGGCTTCGCTGCGCTCCTGGGCCTGCTGGTGTCCCGCTGGATGACGCGGCCCGTGGAGGCCCTCACCTCCGGCGCCCGCCGCGTGGCGGAAGGCGCGCTGGACGTCCAGGTGACGGCCCGCGCCACCGGCGAGGTGGGCGAGCTGGTCCGGACGTTCAACCACATGACGTCCGAGCTGAAGAACACCACCGAGCGGCTGATGGCCACCGAGCGCATCGCCGCGTGGCAGGAGGTCGCCCGGCGGCTGGCGCACGAAATCAAGAACCCCCTCACCCCCATCCGCATGTCGCTGGAGACGCTGATGGCCGCGCACGAGGCGCGCCACCCCAGCTTCCCCACCCTCTTCAAGGAGAGCGCGGGCGTGGTGCTGGAGGAGGTGGAGCGGCTGCGGCGAATCGTGGACGAGTTCAGCCGCTTCGCGCGCCTGCCCAAGCCCCAGCTCGCCCCGGTGGACCTGAGCGAGCTGACCCAGAGTGTCCTGTCCCTGTACGCCGCGCCCCCCGAAGGCATCCAGCTGGTCCCCGCGCTCCAGACGGGCGTGGTGGCCCGCGCGGACCGCGACCAGCTCACCCAGGTGCTCGTCAACCTGGTGAAGAACGCGGAAGAAGCCATGACGGGCAAGGGCGGCGCGCTGCGCGTGCGCGTGAAGGGCACCGACGCGGACGCCATCGTGGAGGTGGAGGACGAAGGCCCCGGCATCCCCCTGGAGCACCGCGCCCGCATCTTCGAGCCCTACTTCACCACCAAGGACGGCGGCACCGGCCTGGGGCTCGCCATCGCCGCGCGCATCCTCCAGGAGCACGGCGGCCGCCTGGAGGTCGGCGGAGAGCCGGGCCAGGGCGCCCGCTTCAGCGTCGTGCTCCCCCGCGCGAGCTGACGGGCGAAGGCCCTACGCAAGAAGGCCCGGCACCTCGTGGAAGAGGTCCCGGGCCTTCGGGCACCACACGGTGGCTTTGCGGCCGTCAGTCCTTGACGGGCGTCGCCTTGAGGGCGGCCTTGCCCTCCTTCACGTAGACCTGGAAGCGCACCGTCTTGCACGCGTACTTCGTGACGAGCTGCTCCTTGTTCTTGCGCAGCTTCTGCACGAACTTGTCGTACGTCAGGCCGTCCGCCTGCTCACCGCAGCGCTCGCGCGTGGTGACGAACTCGCGGAAGACGTCCTGGAAGTGCTGCTCCTCCGACAGCGCCGCCGCCGCCGCGCCGTTGGCGCCCGGCATGGGCAGCGGCACCGCGTTGGAGCGCGGAGCCGGCATCGGGATGGCCTCCGACGTGGGCCGGGTGCTGGCCTGGAGCAGCTCGCGCGGAATCGCCGCCACGCGCGTCGTCTCCGGGGACTCCGGGTCGGAGGACTGCGCCGCCGCCAGCGCGAACGGATTGGCCGCCTGCTGGAGCGAGTACGCCGCCGTGGGCTGATCCTCGAAGGCGAACGCGGCGTGACGCGGCGCCGCCGGGGCAATGGGCTCGACCGCCGGAGCCGGGTGATCGAAGGGCATCGCGCCACCCTGCGCGTACGCCGGAGGCGGCGCGAACGGCTCAGCGGCCGGCGGCGGATAGGCCGCGGGCGGAGACGGGAACGGGAACGACTCCGCCCCGGCGAACGGATCCGCCAGCGGCGCGGCTGCCGGAGCCCCGAACGGCGACGGCGCGGCGGCCTGGGGAGGAGACATCGCGAACGGATCCGCCAGCGGCGCGGCCTGGGGAGGAGGCATCGCGAACGGATTCGCGGCCGGAGCCGGAGTGCCCGGGAAGGGGAACGCGTCCGCGCCCGCGAACGGATCCGCGGCCGGCGGAGCGGCCGACCCGAACGGGTTGGACAGGGGCTCCGCGGGAGCGGCCGACCCGAACGGGTTGGACAGGGGCTCCGCGGGAGCGGCCGACCCGAACGGATCCGCGGCCACGGGCGCCACGGCGGCCGGAGCCGGCGGCGACGTGGTGGCCGCGGGCTGCGCGGCGGGAGCGGACTGCTGAGCGGCCATCGCCGCGCCCCAGCCCAGCGTGTCCGAACCGCCCGACACGGACTCCTCTTCGGAGGCCTTCTTGCCCCCGCCCATCAGCGCCGTCCACACCAGGCTCAGCACGAGCAGGCCCGCGAGCGCGAGCAGCGCGGTGTGCTGGTACGCGGCCAGCGGGGCCAGCGTCGCCGCCGTCCCAGCGAGGACCACGACTTCATACGGCGTGCCCGTCAGCGCCTGGCGCGAGCCCACGAGCAGCGGCGCCTGGCCGCCCATCGCGTCGCCGCGCGTGAAGGCGGGCAGCTGCACCGGACCCAGCGCCTGGAGCGAACCCGTGTCCAGCACCGTGTCCTTCGAACCCACCGTCAGCCGGGGCAGCGAGCCCTCCAGCTTCTCCTTCTTCTCGCCGACGCCGCCCACCACCTTGTCGCCCTGCACGAGCCCCACCGCGGCCGCGCCGGACGCATCCAGCGCGCCCTGCAGCGCGGCCTCCGCGGCCAGGGGCGCGCCCACCACCAGCGTCACCGCCGGAGCAGGAGTCCCCTCACCGCTCCACGCGAGCGGCACGGACGCGAACACGTGCGGCGCCCCGAAGGCGTCCACCACGGAGGTGCCCGCCTTGGCGAGCGCCGCGACGTCCAGCGCCGCGGTGTCCGAGGAAGGCTCGGCGCCCGCGCGCGCATGGAAGACCGCGTCGCCGGCCACCACCGCCACCACCGCGCCCTGGAGCTCCTGGGGCAGACCGGCTTCCGCGGCGGTGCGCAGCGCGCCGAAGCGCTCCGCGGTGAGCGGCAGCATGCCGGCCGGCTCCTCCGCGTCCTTCGACGAACCGTAGCGGTCGCGCGGAGACTTCGGCGCGGGCGCGGGCGTCAGCGCGCGCACGGCGGCGGCCACCTGGGGGCTGCCGGCGAGCTTCAGCGCCAGGGATTGCACTTCCGCGCGGCGTGCATCCACGCGACGCGCGACCTCGCCGGTGCCCGACGCGGCCTGGAGTGCCGCACCTTCCACGGCGCGCGCACCCTGAGGCGCCGACAGCGTCGGGAGGTGAGCCAGGCCCAGTCCGAGGACCAGGAGTGCGAACAGCAGGAACTTGAGGCGGACCATCGCCGTCCTTTAGCCCAGGGGTGAGGGGTCCGCTTATAGCGTCCACCGTTCGACCCCAGCAAGGAACTGGCCCGAAGGAACCCGGGGGCCGGATGCCTGGCTGGCATCCGGAATTCCCGGGCCCTTCGGTCTGTCACGCCCGATACGACCGGTCGGCTGCTGCTAGTAGTTCGTCGCGTCGGCGTTGAGGTCGAACGGCATGCCGCTGTTCCCCGTGCCCTGGCGACGGCGCTCCACCGCGCGCTTGATGGCCTTCTCCAGGCGGTCACGCGTTGCGTCGATGGCCTGGAACAGCGTCTCCGACGTCTCCGTCACGTGAATGGATTCCAGGCCCGGCATGCGCACCGTCACCCGGCACTCCTTGTCCACGCCTCCCTTGGGCCCGTTGATGTCCACGAGCGCGATTTCAATCTCCGACGCCTCGTCCTGGGCGAACCGTTCGATATGCGCCACCAGATGCGTGTCCACGTACTGCTTCAGGTTGTCCGTCAGCCCCAGATGCACTCCCCGCAGCTGCACCTTCATGGATTCACCTCCGGGCACAAACATGGGCAGTCCCCCGCCCGCCCGTGAGGGGC
>NZ_RAVY01000273.1:0-9987 GCF_003611625.1 Corallococcus sp. CA054B | reverse complement strand
GGGGGCCGGGTGGCTTGAAAAGGGGGAGGGGGTTGCCGCACGCTGTGTCACTTCGCGGACACGCGGTTCGCGCACCTCACCTCCAGGCTCGCAGGCTCCACCATGCTCTCCGTCCTTCTCGCCGGGCTGCTCACGCAGACGGCGCCGTCGGTCTCCGCCCGCCAGCAGGGCGTGCCCATTGGCCGGGGCGACACGGTTCCCAAGGTGGTGTTGAGCGCGCCGTCCGGCGGGTGGACGGTGGACCGGATGCTGAAAATCGAGGGCACGGTGAGCGATGCCTCGGTGGATCCGGTGGTCGTGTCCATCAACGGCGACCGCTACCTGATGCGCACGCAAGGGGGGCGCTTCAGCCGCAAGTTCCCCGCGGCCAGCGGCAAGAACGTCGTGACGGTGATGGCCACCAACAAGGGTGGCACGGCGCGCGCGCAGGCGACGAGCTACGCGCAGGTGCCCCCGGTGCCGCTCAAGGCCATCCTCACGAGCGACACGGACGGCGTCTACACGGACCTGCACATCTACGAGCCCACGGACGCGAGCAGCGCGGGCGACACGCTGGATGTGTCGTCCATGGCGCACGTGTACTGGGCGAACACGGAGAGCCCGTCCGGAGGCACGTTCTTCCTCAACGAGCAGGGCGGTGACTTCGACCAGCCGGCGTACGGCCCGTACCTCTACATCCACCGCGCGCCGCCGAAGGGCGTGTACCTGGTGGCGACGAACTACTGGCCCAGCGGCGACAAGGCGCACACGGTGGCCACGCTCAACCTGGCGCTCTTCGAGGGCACGCCGGGCGAGGTCCGCCGCCGCGTGCGCATCCCGCTGGCGACGCCGGGCACGACGCGCGTGCTCGCGTGGGTGAACGTCCTGGGGGACGGGCAGGCGGAGGTGTACGTGCCGTCCGCGGATCCGAAGCCCAAGGGGAACGGCTGGCCCACGAACCTGGAGGAGGCGGTCAAGGAGCTCCAGAAGAGTGGTGACGGTGGCGGTGAGGGAGACGAGGGCTACTGACGCGACCGGCTCTGCCCCGCCATGCGCGTCCTGATGCTCACGGTGTTGTTGAACGCCGCCCCGCTTCCGTCCGGGACAGCCCCTGTGCGTGAGGGCGCGGTCATCGCGGCGGAGCCCGTGGCCGCGGAGACGCGCGCGCGGCTGCTTCGCCGGGAGGTCGCGCAGGTGGCGCTCGCGCAGGTGAAGGCTCCGGACGCCGCGTGGCAGCCGGCGCAGCGCGACTGCGCGGGCCTCATCCGTTACGCGTACCGCACGGCGTACCGGCGCGTGGCTGCTGAGCGCCTCGCCTCACCGCTGTGGAAGGACGCGCGCGGCGGACCTTCCGACTTCGCGGACGCGGAGACGCTGATCAGCCGCAGCTTCGTTCCGCTGGGCCGGGGCTTGGACGCGCGCGAGCAGCTTCGCACCGGGGACGTGGTGGCCTTCCGCCAGGAGCACGACGCGGGCCCCGTCTTCCACCTGATGCTCGTGGTGCGCCCGGAGGACAGGGCCCATGCACCCGCGCGCGTCGTCTACCACCCCGGTGAGGCCGGAGCGCGCGTGCGCACCGGCGTCCTGGACTCTCTTGCCACCGAGGCGCCGCTGGAGTGGCGCCCCGTGCCGGCCAACGCTTCCTTCCTCGGCTTCTTCCGCTTCAAGGAGTGGATGTCATGACGTCTCCCGTGAGCCCGCCGCCCCCCGCTGGAGGCGGAGGCAAGGGCCGCTCGTCCGCCGTGCGCATCGCGCTCATCGGCGCCATCGTCGCGGGCGTGGGCGTGGGGGCCTTCGTCATCGGCCGCAAGAGCAGCGGCGGTGGCTCCGGCCCCGCCTTCTCCTCGGGGGCGCCCAAGGGCCCGCCGACCGCGGGCGCCACCGTGGAGGGCATGCCGGAGGTGTCCTCCGAGCCCACGAAGATGGAGGTGCCCGGCGCCGCGGCGCTCCCCGCCGTCTGGGTGGACGTGCACTCGCCCGCGAAGGTGCGTGACGCGCTGGCGCGCAACGCGTGGCTGAAGGCGCAGTGGGAGAAGCCGCTGGGCCAGGGCTTCGCGAGCGGCTGGGCCGCGTTCCTGGGCTCCACCGGCACCGACCTCAAGGCGTCCTTCAAGGGCGCGGTGCTGGACGTCGTCGTCGGACAGCTGCTCGACACGCCGTTCCGCACGGTGTGGTTCTCAGGCGACGCGCGCGTGGGCACGCCCGCCATCCTCGTCCCCAAGGCGAACAAGACCGCGCAGGCGGCGTGGGACTCGCTGGACGCCGTGGCGAAGCGCGGGGAGATGGTCGCGGACAGCTGCCCTTCCGGCATGGAGAAGGCACCCGACGGCGGCTTCCACCTGTCGCGCTGGCTCGTCGCCGAGCAGACGGTGTGGGCCGCGCGCGCGGCGGACCGGCTGGTGCTCTCGCGCCACCCGGTGGTGGTGCTCCAGGCCCTGTGCACGGCGCTGCCGGAGCTGGACTCGGACCGGGACGTGGACGTGGAGGTGGGCTTCGACCCGAACGCCTATGGCCGCGAGGCGCAGCTCTTCACCCACGTGCTGGGCCTGGGCGAGGACACGCGGCTGCAGCTGCGCGTGGACGGCGACCGGCTGGTGGCGAAGGGCATCGCCGGGAAGCTCCGCCCGGACGGGATGGCCTTCGATGGCAAGCCCCTCTCCGACGACCTGCTCAAGCTGGTGCCGGAGGACACGCCGGTGCTGTTCGCGTTCCAGCTCACGCTGCCGGAGTCGCTGGAGCCCGCGCAGCTCAGCGCCTTCTGGAAGAAGCAGGGCCAGCCCCGGATACGCCCGCGCCAGGTGGCCCTGGTGTGGACGCCGCGCGGCAGCACGTCGCTGGAGCCGGAGCTGGCGCTGCTGTGGGGCGATGAGAAGGACGCGGAGGGGCTGTCCGCGCTGTTCTCCGGCGGCGCGCGGACGCTGGTGAGCACCACGCTGTGCAAGCACGTGGTGCTGGCCACGAGCCAGCAGGAGGTGGAGCGGCTCCAGAAGGCGTGCGAAGGCCGCGCGCCCAACATGCTCAACGCCGCGGGCCCGGTGGTCGCGGGGCTGCGCTCGCCCTCCACGGTGATGCTGGGCGTCAACATGGGGCGGCTGCTCAGCGGGCTCGCCATGGACGGCTACACGTCCGAGGCGCGCGTGGACCGCTCGTCGCCCCTGCCCAAGGCGGCGCCCCCTGAAATCGAAGCGGCCCGCCGCGACCTGGAGGCCCTGCCGTACCTGGGCTTCCGCGGCAACGTGCAGGGCTACGTCATGGTGTCGGAAGGGTTCGGGACATGAAGACCTCCGTGCGTTTCGCGGCCCTGGCCGCGCTCCTGTTGTCCGGCGTGGCGCTGGCCAAGCCGCTCTACATCACCGTCCCCCGCTCCTACGGCAGCAGTGAGCCGGTGGCCGTGGACGTCGCCTTCGAGGACAAGGGCCCCGTGGAGCTGCGCGTGCTCCAGCCCGCGAACCTGGACGCGTTCATCCGCGCGCAGGGCGACCTGCGGCGCGCGTACGAGACGCCGCCCACGCTGCTCAACCCGGGCCGGGGCTTGAGCCGCGGCCTCAACGCGGTGCGCTCGCCGGGCATCGTGCTGATGGAGGCGCTGTCGCCCGACTTCCGCCAGGAGGTGGGCACGTCGCTGCCGCCGCCGCCGGGGGAGTCCTCGTCCGGCGAGCCGCTGGCGAAGGTGGCGGAGGGGCCGGAGAAGCTGGTGGGCACGCCGCCGGGCTTCTCCGTGGTGCGCAGCCAGTGGCTCAACCTGGACCTGGGCGGCGCCGACCGGGACTTCAACGTGCCGGGCTTCGACACGGGCGACAGGAGCAGCGGCTTCCAGGAGCGCCGCGTGCTGCTCGCGCCGCTGCCCGCGGGCACCTACGTGCTCCAGCTGGTGCAGGGCCGGGTGGAGGGGCAGGTGGTGCTCGTCGTCAGCGACGTCACCGTGCAGCTCAAGCAGACCGACGGCCAGGTGCTGGTGCGCGTGGCGGGGCGGGACCAACAGCCGCGCGCGGGGGCGCAGGTGCAGGTGTACCTGCCCACGGGCAAGGGCCCCACGGGGACCACGGGCGACAAGGGCGAGGTGACGCTGGCGGTGACGGAGCCGCGCATCATCGCGACGGTGACGGCCGGCAAGGACACGGCCATCGTGGACACGGACTTCTACTCCACGCTGGCGGTGGCGCCGGACGTGTTCATCTACAGCGACCGGCCCATCTACAAGCCGGGCAACGAGGTGAAGTTCCGCGGGCTCGTCCGCCAGCCGGACACGTTCCTCGCGCGGCTCTTCACTCCGAAGAAGCGCGACGTGCGCGTGAAGCTGGTGTCGCAGGAGGGCCGCGCCATCACCACGCGCGCGGCGGTGGATGAGTTCGGCGCGTTCAACGGCACGCTGAAGGTTCCGGACGACCTGGGCACGGGCGTGCTGCGCATCGAGGCGGACCTGGACGAGCACCCCCACCAGGGCGAGGCGCGCGTGCAGGACTACGTGAAGCCCACGTTCTACCTGGAGGTGCAGCCCGCGTCGGAGACGGTGGTGCCCGGCCAGACGGTGAGCGTGACGGTGCGCGCGCGCCGCTACGCGGGTGGCGTGCCCAAGGGCGCGAAGTACGAGGTGTTCCTCTACCGCAGCCTGCTGGACGCGCCCGCGTGGGTGGACGACTCCGGCCGCGGCGGCCAGGGCAGCGCGGTGACGTACGGCAGCGCCTCCAGCAGCGAGGGCAAGCTGAGCGTGCCGGAGCGGCTGTACTCGTCCGTCGCGGAGCGCCAGGCCACGGACGACCCGTGGTCCTCCGCGAGCGAGTTCGACGCGGACGGCGAGGCCCAGGTGGAGGTCGCCGTGCCTCCGCTCGGCGCGGGCGAGGACCGGCTGCCGTACCGCTACAGCCTCACCGTGCGCGCGCGGGATGATCAGGAGACGTTCGCCACCGGCACCGCCGCCTTCTTCCTGTCGAAGGTGGAGGTGCTGGGCGTGGCGCGGTTCTCCGACGCGGTGGTGCAGAAGGGCTCGGACGCGCAGCTGTCCGTGCGCGCCACCACGCTGTCCGGCAAGGGCTACGGCGTCACCACGGGCGAGGTGGACTTCGTGCTGGTCCGCGCGGACGGCAGCGAGAAGGAGCTGGGCACGCAGACCTTCACCACGCAGCAGGACGGCACGTCGCGCCAGAAGGTGCCCACCACCGACGTGGGCCGGGTCGTCGCTCGCGTGACGGTGAAGGACAAGAAGGGCGAGGAGTGGACGGGCGAGGAGTCGCTGCTCGTCATCGGCGGCGCGGACGAGCCCGTGGCGCAGGTGCCCAACCTCACGCTCGCGTCGCTGTCCGGCACGCTTGAGCCGGGGGACAGCGCGAAGCTGGTGGCGCTCATGCCGGACGGCTGGGGCCAGGGCGGCAAGGACGCGGGGCCCGTGTGGGTGACGCTGACGGGCGCGAGCCTGTACGGCACCTCGGTGGTGCAGCTGAAGGGCCGCACGCTGGTGCACTCCTTCCCGGTGGAGAAGCGCTTCGGCAGCGCGGTGTACGCGTCCGTGGCGTACCCCACGGCGACGGGCCGCTGGGAGGAGCGCGCGGTGGCGTTCCGCGTGGTGCCCAAGGAGCGCACGCTCACGGTGGCGTTGCAGCCTCGCCGCGCGGAGGCGCTGCCGCTCACGGAGCAGGCCATCGACGTGCGCGTCACCGACAGCGACGGCAACGGCGTGTCCGCGCAGCTGTCCGTGGGCGTGGTGGACAAGGCCGTCTACGCCATCCAGTCCGAGTTCCGCCCCGGCGTGCTGGACTTCTTCTATCCGCCGGCGCGCGACAACGTGACGAACTTCTATTCGGCGGAGTTCCAGGGCTACGGCCACGGCGAGCAGCTGGCGCGCAAGATGGCGGGGCTGCCCGACCACGCGTTCGCGTCCATCAAGCCGCCCAGCCGCAACGCGAAGGACCTGGAGAAGGACACGGCGCACTGGGACCCTGCCGTGGTCACGGACCGGGACGGGCGCGCGACGGTGCGCTTCACGCTGCCCTCCAACCAGACGCTGTGGGTGGTGACGGCGGTGGCGGCGGACACGTCCGGCCGCTTCGGTGAGGGCACGGCGGAGTTCGCCACGCGCGGCGGGCTGAACGTCTACGCGGCGCTGCCGCAGTTCCTGCGCGAGGGCGACGAGGCGCTCGCGTCCGTGCGGCTGGCCGCGGGGACGAAGTCCAAGGGCAGCCAGGTGCTGGACGTGCGGTTGCAGCCGGGCGGCGCGCTCCAGGCGGAGGCGCTCCAGCGCAAGGTGGAGCTGGGCGAGGGCGGCGAGCAGGTGGTGCCGGTGACGCTGCACGCGTCGAAGACGGGCCCGGCGCAGCTCTCCGTGGACGTGGTGGGCGGGAAGGATCCGCTGCGCGACCTGAAGCGCTTCGACGTGGCTCCGGCCGCCGTGGAGGACGCGGTGCAGGTGAGCGCGTGGGGCGGTGGCGCGCTGTCGCTGGAGGCGCCGGAGGCGTCCGCGTTGACGCGCGTGGAGTTGGTGCTCCAGCCGTCCACGGTGGACGCGGCGCTCACCAACGTGCGCGAGCTGCTCACGTATCCGTACGGGTGCCTGGAGCAGCTCGTCTCCACGACGGTGCCCAACGTGGCGGTGTACCAGGTGCTCCAGAAGGCGGGCGCGCTGGACAAGCTGGACCCGGACTCGCAGGCGCTGCTGGCGGAGGCGCGCAGCCGCTCCGTGCAGGGCACGGCCCGCATCCTGGGGCTCGCGGTGAAGGGTGGTGGCTTCACCTGGTTCGGCGGCTACAGCGAGCCCAGCCTGCCGCTCACGCTCATCGCGCTGGACGGCCTGGCGTACGCGTCCGAGGCGGGGCTGGTGGACCGCGACGACGCGCGCATCCAGGAGAGCGCGAAGTGGCTGGAGGCGCAGGAGAACCTGTCGCCGGAGTACGACGCGACGCGCGCCTACGTGCTCGCGCGCTTGCAGGGCCCGCGTCAGGCGGCGCGGGTGCGTGCGCTGGTGGAGGCCGCGAAGCCGGGGGATTTGTATCCGCTGGCGCTCGCGGTGCTGGCCGCGGAGAAGGCGGGCGTGATGAAGGAGCCCGGCCTCCAGGGGCGCATCCAGGGGCTGGTGAAGGAGAGCGGCGAGGGCTTCGCGAAGCTCGCGGGGCTCCGGGGTGAAGCGGAGACGTCCGAGGCGTTCTACCGCTTCCCGCTGCGGCGCGTGGGCCTCTCCGCCATCGCCGCGCACGCGGCGTCGTTCGGGTCGCTGGACGTCACGCGCGCGCGCAAGCGCATCCTGGAGATGCTGAGCGAGCCGGGCCTGTCCACCTTCGACCGGAGCACGGCGCTCTTGCACTCGCTCTGGCTGGTGGAGCGGGACGCGAAGGCGTTCAAGGGCATGGCGCCGCCGGAGGTGAAGGGCGCTTCGGCGCCGGTGAAGTTCTCGGCGCGCGGCATGGGCCTGGTCGCCACGCTGCCGGCGGGGACGCGCATGGTGGACGTGGGCGGCTTCGACGGCGTGGCCACGCTGCGCGCCGCAGCGATGACGCCGCTCAAGAGCGTGCAGCCGCGCGTGAACGGGATGTCCGTGGAGCGCGCGTACTACGTGCTGCGCGAGGGCGGGAAGGTGAGGCTGGACGCGGGCGCTTCCGTAACGCAGGGCGAGGAGGTCTACGTGGAGTTGACGCTGGACGCGCGCGGGGAGAACCGGGCGCGCTCGGCGTACTACGTGGTGGAGGACGCGGTGCCGGCGGGCTTCGTGCCGCTCCAGGAGGACAAGGTCTTCCGCGGTCCGCCGCACTCGCTGCCGCTGGCTCCGGAGGCGCTCAAGCGCCGGCAGCTGGACCCCATGCACGCGACGTTCTTCTTCGAGGAGCCGGCGTGGTGGAGCGACAGCCCGCGCACGGTGGGCTACGTGATGCGCGCGCAGTTCGCGGGCACGTTCGCGGCGCCGCCCGCGACCATCGAGGACATGTACTCAGCGCGCATCCGGGGCCGCACGGCGTCGGACGTGTTGAAGGTGGTTCCGTCGAAAACGTCCGTGAGTGACCTGTAGCCCATGGGGTGGGCCGTCGCCGTCGCCGTGCTGTTGTCGGCTTCGCCCACCTTCGTCACGCGGGGGGATGTGACGCCCGAGGCGGACCTGCGCCGTGAGGCCCAGGCCGCCTGGACGTCACTGGAGGCGCAGTACACGGCGCAGGCGGGAGGACTTCCGACGAGGGCCCCCGCCACCGTGACGCTCCAGAAGGGCACGTCGCTGACTCCCGAGCGCAACGCGCAGGGGCGGCCCGGCGTGGTGGAGCTGCGGCAGAACACGCCCGGCGTGCTGGACGCGAGGATGCGCACGGCGCTGCGGCACGAACTGGCGCACCAGTTGCTGTGGTGGGCCTGTCCCGCGTCCAGCGAGGACCGGCTCTTCCACGAAGCCTTCGCGCTGACCGTGAGCGGCGAGCTGCCCGCGTGGCGCGACGGTCCCTATCAATCGCTGTCGCGCGCGGCGAAGGAAGTGGCGAGCGCACCGGCGGTGGACACCTCGCGAGCGAGGAGGGGACTCGCGCGCATCCTGGGCGAGCACACCGGGTTTCCCGCCGCGCTGACGCGCCGGCTGCGCCAGTGTCATGACGGAGCGCGGTGGGCCACGCCCCTGACGGTGGAGGAGCTGGCGGACGTGGCAGTGCTCGCGCCCGAGGCGGCCACGGTGGTGGTGAGCTGGCACTCGGGAGAGGTGCTGTTCTCGGAGGGCGACGTGCGTCGCGCGGTGCCCTACGGCTCCGCGCTCAAGCCGTTCCTGTACGCGGCGGGGACGGCTCTTGTTTCGAACTCCGATGCGCCACCATTGCTCGCACCGCGCAGAGGCGTGCAGGAGTGGGCTTGCGGCGCGGGCCTGCCCCCGAAGGTGGACGCGCGGCTCGCGCTCCTGCGCTCATGCAACGGCTGGTTCCTGGACTGGGAGGCCACGGGCTTCGCGCCGAAGGCCTTCGGTGTCTGGGGCCCCGTGCTGTCCGGCGTGGGGCTCACCGGCCTGCCCTCGGACATGACGGAGGCCATCGGGCTCCGCTCCGCGCATGGCCTGTCCCCATGGGGCATGGCGCAGGCGTACCGGTTGCTCGCCGAGGCGCGGCCGGACGTGCTCGCGCTCCTCACCGGCAACGTGGACGAAGGCACGCTCAGCGGCCTCGCCACGTCCAAGGCGCTCAAGGGCGTCGCCACCAAGACGGGCACCGTGCGCGACGCCGCGAGCCGCCCCCAGCTCGGATGGATCGCCGCCGTGGACGCGGACCTCGTCGCCGTCATCGTGCGGCCCGGCAAGATGCCCCGGCACTTCGTGGATGAGCTCCCCGCGCTCCTCACCCGCGTGCGCCGTCAGGCGGGACTGGACGCCGCGCGCGTGCAGGTGCTCGGCCTGCTGCCCTCCGCGACCGTGGAGGCCCGCTGCTCGGGCGCCGGCTTCTCGTTGGACGACGGCACCCCGCGCGCCGCGCCGCCGGACTTCTCGCGCCTGGACGCGCTCACCGCGAAGGGCCCCGCCGTCTGCCTGGGCAGCCCGTGGCGCGTGCGCTTCCCGGACGGCCCCGACGGTGGCCGCGACTACGCGGGCGTCTTCACCTGGTCCACGCCTCCGCCGTACCGCCCACCACCCGGCGTGCCCACCACACCCAGCGCCCTCAAGGCCCGGCGCGGCTCCGACTTCGTCTTCCGCACCACGCGCGTGCAGTACACCGCCGGCGTCGTCGCCGCCGAGGACGTCACGCTCCAGGGCGAAGCCCGCGTCGCGTTGGCCCGCGTCGCCGCGCACAACGAGCGCCACGCCGACACCCGTCACTCCGGCCGCGCCCTCTGCGACACCACCCACTGCCAGGCCTTCCGCGGCACCGTGCGCATCCGCCCGGAAGAGACCCGCGCCCTCCAGCTCCCACCCCTGAAGTGGGACGCCTGGCTCACCTTCTCGCAGGGCGGCGCCACCCCTTGGCGCGAAGCCCGTTCCCGCGCCGAGGTGGAGGCCCTGCTGGGCACGAACCTCGTCTCCCTGCGCTTCGAGTCCGGCCGCGTGCGCTACCTGCGCACCGAAGGCAC
>NZ_RAVY01000272.1:0-10033 GCF_003611625.1 Corallococcus sp. CA054B | reverse complement strand
CCTCCAGGGTGGCGCGCGAGTCGGCCTCCAGGGCGGCGAGGCGGGCGGGGCCGTCGGGTTCGCGGGACAGGCGGTCGCGGGCGGCGGCGAGCTCGTCCGGGGGCAGCTCCCCCAGGGCGATTCGCTCCAGCAGCCAGTCCGGGGTGCGGTGGGGGGACGTCATGCGGCCTCCAGCTCCTGCAGGACAGCGGACAGGGCCCGGAGGCGCTTGCGCACTCCGGACACGGACAGGCCCACTTCGCGGGCGGTCTCCTCCAGCGTCATGCCATCCACCAGGTGGAGCACGGCGATGTCGCGGCTGGACGCGGGGACGCGGCCGAAGAGGCGGTCCAGCAGGCCCCGGGCGGCGGTGCGCGCCTCGGTGTCGCCGGAAGCGGCGATTTTCAGCACCAGCTCATCGTCGCGGTCCTCGGGGCGCCGCTTCGCGCCGCGAAGGCGGTTGAGGCACACGCGGGTGGCGATCTGATGCAGCAGGCTGGAGGGCCCGGCGTCCTTCAGCGCGGCCTGGTAGCGCAGCAGTTGAACGAACACGTCATGCATGGCGTCCACGGCCTGTTCCTCGTCGCGCAGCAGGAAGCGGCAGCGCCGGAGCACCTGGGGGCCATAGCGTCGGTAATAGGCCTCCACATCGACGGACACCGCACGCGCCTCCCGGTTGGACCAGGGGAACACCGGTGCCCCGGAAATCTGTCACCGGCCTTTTGACGAAAGCGGCGTGCCTACCCCGTTTCCCCCACCCGGGCCACCTCGGGCCGGGAAATCCCGGCTTCCGCACGTCCAACCGGGGAGTTCGCTTGACCTGCAAGCAGAAAAGCAGGCGTTCGATCCACAGGGACCGGTAAGTGTTCACTTACCAATGCGGGCGAACGCTCCGGGGTTTAACGGAAGCAGGAACGTCTCTACCCTGCCCCGTCAGCCTCCCGCTCCCGTGATCCAAACGACCCCTGCCATCGACACGCTGCGGGCGCGGTATCTGGCCGCGCAGCTCTCCGGAAACCGCCAGGAGGCCCTGCGCCTGCTCGTGGACGAGGGCCTGCTGTGCGGCGTGCCCCTCCAGGAGCTCCACCTGGAGGTCATCCAGGCGGCCCAGTACGAAATCGGCCGGCTCTGGCAGGAGAACGTCATCTCCGTGGCCCAGGAGCACCTGGCCACCGCCATCTCCCAGTACGTCCTGGCCCACCTGTACCGCCACCTGCCCCGCGACCCGGCCAACGGCAAGGTCGTGATGATGGCGTGCGTGGAGGGCGAGCTGCACGAAGTGGGCGCGCGCATGGCCAGCGACTTCCTGGAGATGGCCGGCTTCGACGTGCGCTTCCTCGGCGCCAACATGCCCGCGGATCACCTGGCCCGCATGGTGCGCGAGTCCCCGCCCGACCTCGTGGCCCTCTCCGTCTCCATGCCCTTCCACATGCCCCAGGTCCGCGAGGCCGTGCGTAAGGTGCGCGAAGTCTCCCCGTCCCTGCCCATCGCCGTGGGCGGGCTCGCCTTCGACTGGGGCCCGGTCCTCGAAGAGGAACTGGCCGTGTCCTTCTTCGGCAAGAGCGTCCGCGAGCTGGTCGCCTCCGCCTGCCGCCTCCTGGGAGTCTGACGTCATGTCGCACGTGAGCCTCCAGGTGGAAGCGCGGACCGCCCCCATCGCTTCCGCTTCTGTTCAAGCTTTGTACGAAGACCCGTTCTGGGCCGCGCGCTACGGCATCCAGCGCGCCCGCCGCTTCGGTGACGAGGACGCCGTCTTCCACGTGCGCTACCTCGTGCAGGCGCTGGACGCATCGCGCCCCGCCATCCTCGAGGACTACGCGCGCTGGCTGCGCACCCTGCTCGTCACGCGCGGCATGTGCTCGCTGCACCTGGATCAGCACCTCGCCGGGCTCGCCCACGCGCTCCAGGCGGAGGGCTTCGGCCCGGGCTCCCTGCCCCACACCTACGTCCAGTCCGCCCGCCAGGCCCTGCACTACAAACAAGGCCCTGCCCACGCCGTGGAGTCGGACGCCGCCGCCATCATCAGCGAGGTCGTCCGGCGGACGGAGGGCCCGCTTCCCACCGGAAGCCGCCCCCGCCTGGAACAAGAGGTGCGGCTCCAGCTGTCCTATCTCTCGGATGCGCTCGCCCTGGATCGCGACGACCTGTGGGATGCCCATCTCCAGTGGTACGCGGGCTTCTGGCCTCAACGGAGACTGTTGCCCTTGACCCTTCTCCAGACCCTGGATGCCTTGAAGGCGGCCCTGGTGGATGGCCCCCCTGAAGCGCGGACGTTGCTCGCACGGATGCCCGATTCGTGGGAGGAGACGCACTCATGATGAAGGAAGACGACCGCGCTTCAGGGATCTTCGAATCCCTCAGCCGCGAGCTGGCGTTGGCCTGCGATGCGGAAGGGACGGTCGTCTGGCGCGATGAGCGCGCGGCGCGCATCCTGGGCATCAAGCCCGGCCAGGCGCTGAAGGACCTGGCCAGCCACGGCAGCGAGAGCAAGGTGGAGAAGCTGCTCGTGCAGGCGCGCGAAGAGGCCGTGGACGGCTGGGAGCTCATCCTCCAGAACAACCACAAGCCCGCGACGTTCGCCTTCCGCGCCCGGCCGCACGAGGGCGGCATCGCGCTGGTGGGCAGCCTGGTGCCGGAGGACTACGGCGCCGCGCTCACCCAGGTGAGCTCCACGCTGGGAGAGCTGTCCGCGCTCCACCGCGAGACGGAGCGCCAGCAGCACGAGCTCAAGCGCCGCGCGGAGGAGCTGGCCCGCCTCAACCGCGAGCTGGAGGAGTCCAACCGGGGCGTGCGCAGCCTGCACGCCGCCCTGGACGAGAAGGCGGAGAGCCTCCAGCGCGCGTCCGAAATCAAGAGCCGCGTGGTGGCCAACGTGAGCCACGAGTTCCGCACGCCGCTGCACTCCATCCTCGGGCTGTCCAAGGTGCTGCTCAACCCGCTCAACGGCGGCCTCGCGCCGGAGCAGGAGAAGCAGGTGCAGTTCATCCGCGGCTCCGCGGAAGCCCTCTTCGAGCTGGTCAACGACCTCCTGGACCTGTCCAAGGTGGAGTCCGGCAAGACGACGCTGCGCCACAGCCGCTTCGTCGCGTCCGACCTCATCAGCGCGCTGCGCGGCATGACGCGGCCCCTGCTGCCGCCGGACTCGACGGTGGCGCTCAACTTCGTGGAGCCGCAGGAGCCCCTGGAGCTGGAGACGGACGAGGCCAAGCTCAGCCAGGTGGTGCGCAACCTCATCTCCAACGCGCTCAAGTTCACCGAGTCCGGCTCCGTCACGGTGACCGCGGCCCGGGGCCCGCGCGACACGGTGGTGTTCACCGTGAAGGACACGGGCATCGGCATCGCGCCGGAGAACCACGAGCGCGTCTTCGAGGAGTTCATCCAGGTGGACAGCCACCTGCAGCGGCGCGTGAAGGGCACCGGCCTGGGCCTGCCCCTGGCGCGCAAGCTGACGGAGCTGCTGGGCGGCACGCTCACCGTGCAGAGCCGGCTGGGGGAAGGCGCCACCTTCGTCATCACCCTGCCGCGCGTCCACCCGGAGGTGTCGGAGATGACGGGGCTCACCCAGCGCAGCGAGACGCTGGACCCCGCGCGCGCCCCGGTGCTGGTGCTGGAGGACGACCGCCAGACGCTCTTCCTCTACGAGAAGTACCTGGCGCGCTCCGGCTTCCAGGTGCTGCCCGTGCGCAGCGTGGAGGAGGCGCGCAAGGTCATGCAGCGCGTGCGCCCCGCGGCCATGGTGCTGGACGTGATGCTGGAGGGCGAGACGAGCTGGAGCTTCCTCGCGGAGATGAAGAACGGCGAGCAGACGCGCGACATCCCGGTCCTCGTCGTCACCGTGACGGACCGCGAGCAGAAGGCGCGCGCCCTGGGCGCGGACGAGTTCTGGCTCAAGCCCGTGGACGAGGTGCGCCTGCAGAAGAAGCTGACGGCGATGGCGCGCATCGGGCCGATGGAGCGGGTGCTCATCGTCGACGACGACGACGTGCACCGCTACCTGCTCAAGCAGCTGCTCAAGGACACGTCCTTCCACCTGCTGGAGGCGGCCAGTGGCCGCGAAGGCGTCCGCATCGCGCGCGAGCACGCCCCCCACCTCATCTTCCTGGACTTCGTGCTGCCGGACATCACCGCCTTCGACGTGCTGGACGAGCTGAAGGCGGATCCGCGCACGCGCGACATCCCCATCATCCTGCACACCTCCCACCAGCTGCAGGAGCCGGAGCGTCAGCGGCTGGCGCGCGAGACGTCCGCCATCCTGGCCAAGCACACGCTCAGCCGCGAAGTGGCCATCACCCGCATCCGCGACGCGCTGTCCAAGGCGGGGCTGGGGAACCGGGACCTGCGCGAGGTGAACCCCCGTGGGTGAAGAGGCGCGTCTAGCAACGGTCCTCAACGTCAACGACGACGAGGCCAACCGCTACCTGGTCAACCGCATCCTGGAGATGTCCGGCTACCACGTGCTGGAGGCGGCCACCGGCATGGCGGCGCTCCTCATGGCGGAGCAGCACCGCCCGGACGTCATCGTCCTGGACGTGAAGCTGCCGGACATCAGCGGCTATGAGGTCTGCGCGCGGCTGAGGTCCAACGCCGCCACGGCCGGCATCGCGGTGATGCACACGTCCGCGACGTTCGTCACGCCGGACAAGAAGGTGCAGGGCCTGGAGGGCGGCGCGGACGCGTACCTCACCCAGCCCTATGAGCCCTCGGAGCTCATCGCCACGGTGCGCTCGCTGTTGCGCCTGCGCCACGCGGAGCAGCAGGCCCGGCTGCACACGGATCAGCTCATCGAGATGGACCGGCGCAAGGACGAGTTCCTGGCCATGCTGGCCCACGAGCTGAGAAACCCGCTGGCCGCCATCATGACAGCCATTGGCATCCTGGAGCGCAAGGCGCCCTCGGACACCAAGGAAGCGCGGATGCACGGCATCATCCAGCGCCAGACGCACCACCTGGCGCGGCTGGTGGATGACCTGCTGGACGTCAGCCGCATCACCCGGGGCAAGGTGGAGCTGCGCAAGGAGCCGGTGAGCCTGACGGCCACCTTCCAGCAGGTGCTCTCCATCCTGCGCCCCCGCGTGGAGTCCCGTGGCTTGAAGCTGGAGGTCCACCTGCCCCGCGCGCCGCTGTGGCTGGAGGGCGACGCCACGCGCCTGGAGCAGGTCTTCACCAACCTGGTGGACAACGCGGCCAAGTACACGGACGAAGGCAGCGTCACCGTGGAGCTGTTCCAGGAGGGCGTGGACGGCACCGCGCAGGCGGTGCTGCGGGTGAAGGACACCGGCATCGGCATCTCGCCGGAGAAGCTGCCCGCCATGTTCGAGCTGTTCGCCCAGGCGGACACGTCCCTGGAGCGCTCGCGCGGGGGCCTGGGCATTGGCCTCACCCTGGTGCGCACGCTGGTGCGGATGCACGGCGGCACCGTGGAGGCCACCAGCGGCGGCCCGGGCCAGGGCAGCGAGTTCCTGGTGCGGCTGCCGCTGCTCCCCGAAGACCGCGTCCCCCGGACGACCGGGGCGAACCTCGTGGACGCGCGGCGCGCGCGGCGCATCCTCCTGGTGGAGGACAACTCGGACGCGCGCCAGTCCATGCGCGACCTGCTGGAGCTGTGGGGTCACCAGGTGGCGGTGGCCCAGGACGGCTTGCAGGGCGTGGCGTTGGCCCTGGAGCACGCGCCGGACCTGGCGCTGGTGGACATTGGTCTGCCGGGGCTGGACGGCTACCAGGTGGCCCGGACGCTGCGCGCGCGCGTGGGACAGGGGCTGCGGCTGGTGGCGCTCAGCGGCTACGGCGACCCGGAGGCCTACCAGCAGGCCCTGAAGGCCGGGTTCGACGTGCACCTCACCAAGCCGGTGCGGCCCGCGGACCTGGACCGGGTCCTGTCGAACCTCTGAAAGAGGGAGTGGGGGGTGGCTACCGCCGCGTCAGCGCGTTGGCCACCAGGCCCAGCAGCTTCACCTGGGCGGGGTCCAGCTGACGCACGCTGCGCAACAGCCGGCGCACTTCCGGACGCTCCGGCGTGGGCGGCGGGGCCTCGCTGGTGCGCGACGGCGGAGCGCCCTGCGCCGCGAGTCCCAGCAGCTCGTCCGCGGAGACGTGCAGCTCGTGGCACAGCTTCAGCAGGGTCTGGACGCTGGGGAGCATGCCGCCGCGTTCCAAGCGGCCGTACACTTCCGTGGCCACGTCGATTCGCTCGGCCACGTCGGCCTGCGTAAGCTCCATGCGGCCCCGGGCGACCCGTGCCGATGCGCCGATGGTGGTTGCGAGTTTCTTGTCCATGCCTTTGCTTGCCGACCCGAAACGTTTGGCCGACGGCATAGGACGTATAGAGGCAGACAGACAGAACTTGCCGGGTCAGCCTCCCATTGTTCACCCATAGGGTCGCTGCGCGGGAGGTGGACTTTCGGAGTCCGGGCAACCCCGACACCCATGGCTCTTTTGAGACGGAGCGCCCTCTGGAAACAGCCTCCGGCAGGTGCATCACCGCGTGTTTACGGGCTTGACCGGAGGTAACCCATGACGTTGGACCCGCCGTTTCCTACGGTGTTCAAGCGTCCTGCCGCCACTGCCACCCTTCAGGGTTGGCTCATGTTTTCAGAGCCGTCCAGATACACCGCGCCACTACCCCGAGGCCAGGGTGGTCAACTCCACCGTGCCCAGCGCGCGCGCCAGCTCCGCGCGGGAGGTGGCCAGGTCGTACGTCGCCTGCACCTGCTGGGCGGCGGCGTTGGTGAAGGCCACCTGCGCGTCGCTCACCTCGATGATGTTGCCCACGCCCGCGCGGTAGCGCCCTTCGGCCAGCCGCAGCCGCTCGCGCGCGTTCACCTGGGCCTCGTCCGCGGCGGTGAGCGCCTCGCGCGTGGCCACCACGTTGAGCCGGGCCTGCTCCACCTGCAGCCGCACCTGCTGCCGGAGCGCGTCCTTCTGCGCCTGGAGGTCGCGCAGGTTGGCGTTGGCCTCGCGCGTCTGCGCGTTGACGAGCCCGCCCTGGAACAGCGCCCAGCTCAGCTGGATGCCGCCCTGCGCGCTCAGCGTGGCGCCGTTGAACGGGTTCGCCCCCACGTCGGACAGGTTGCCCGTGGCGCTCAAGGAGGGCAGGTGGCCGGCCTTGGTCACCTTCACCTGGGACTCCTGCGCCAGAATCTGCCGCTCGCGCGCGGCGACGTCGGGACGGGCCTCCAGCGCGCGCTTCACCAGCGCGTCCAGCACCTCGTCCTCGCCCGCGATGGCCGCCACCGTCACGTCCTGCACGGTGTAGTCGGTGGCCGTCTCCACGCCCATGGTCTGGTTGAGCTGCGCCTTCGCGGTGGCGTACGCGTTCTGCGCGCGGATGAGCGCCACCTGCGCGTTGGCCTTCGCGGTGCGCTGCTGGAGCAAATCAATCTCCGGCCGCGAGCCCACCTGCACGGACGCGTTCACCTGGTTGAGCCGGGCCTCCTCGCTCTGGAGCGTCTCGCGCGCCACGCCCAGCAGGGCCTTCTGCGTGAGGACGTTGAAGTACGCCGTGCGCACATTGCGCAGCGCATCCTGGAGCACCTGCTCCTGCGAGTTCTCCTGCGCGCCCGCATTCTCCTTCGACGCGTTGTAGCGGCCCGACGTCTTGCCGAAGTCGTAGATGAGCTGGTTGGCGGCGATGCTGCCGCTGAAGCGCCGCGTGGAGTTGGACACCACGCCGGTGTCGCTGCCCGGCACGTTCTGGATGACGGCCCGGTTGCTGGTGCCCAGCGTGTAGCCAGCGTTGGCGCTCACCTGCGGCAGGAAGCTGGAGAAGGACTGATCCACCCGGGCGTACGCCGCGTCGGTGCTCGCCTGCGCGGAGCGCAGCGACGGCTGGTACTGGCGCGCCGCGGCCTCCGCGTCCGCCAGGGTGATGACGCGCCCCTCGGCGGCGGACATCGTCAGGGACTGCTGCACGGCCGGAGGCGTCACGGGCTTCGCCGGAGCCTGGGCCCCCGCGACCACGGGCAGGACGCACAACGAAAGCGTCAACGGAAGCGACCGCATCACTCGTACCTCAGTGCATCAATGGGATCCAAGAGGCTCGCCTTGCGCGCCGGATACAGCCCGAAGACGACCCCCACCAGGCCGCTGAACCCGATGGCCAGCAGCGCGACGTCAGGACGGACCAGCATGGGCCAGCCGAACTGCGCGGCGAGCAGCTTCGCCACGCCCAGGCCCACGGCCGCGCCGATGATGCCGCCCAGCACCGCCAGCGTCAGCGCCTCGATGAGGAACTGCGCCAGGATGTCTCGCGGCCTGGCGCCCACCGCCACGCGCACGCCAATCTCGCGCGTCCGCTCGGTGACGCTCACCAGCATGATGTTCATGATGCCGATGCCGCCCACCACCAGCGACACCGCCGCGATGGCCGCGAGCAGCAGGCTCAACGTCTCCGTGCTCTGCTGCTGGCCGCTGGCCACCTCCGCCAGGTTGCGCACGTCGAAGTCGTTGGCGTCGTCCTCGCCCAGCCGGTGACGCTCGCGCAGCAGGTTCGTCACGTCCACCTGCGCCTTGGCCGTGAGGTCCGCGCTGGCGGCCTGCACGAACACCGCGCCGGTGATGTACGCGCCCAGGCTCTGCGCCTGCACCTGCCGCTTGAACGTGGTGGCCGGCACGAACACCGTGTTGTCGAAGTCCTGGCCCACGGGCGACTGGCCCTTGGGCGCCGTCACCCCCATCACGGTGAAGGGCGTCTTGTTGATGCGGATGACCTGCCCCACGGGGTTGAAGCCCTTGCCGTAGAGGTTGTCCACCACCGTCTGGCCCAGCACCGCCACCTTCGCGCCCGCCTCGTTGTCCGCGTCCGTGAAGTGCGCGCCCTTCGCGATGGTCCAGCTGCGCACGGTGAAGTAGTCCGTCGTGGTGCCGATGATGCTGGTGTTCCAGTTCTGGTCCTCGCTGAACACCTGCGCGTTGGAGCGCATCTCCGGCGCCGCGCCGCGCACGGTGGACACCTGCGTGCGCACGGCCTCCAGGTCGTCCCAGGTGATGGTGGGCTGGCTGCCGAAGCCGCCTCTCGCGCCACCGGACTTGGACGAGCCCGGCAGGATGATGAGCAGGTTGGTGCCCATGGAGTCGAAGACCTTCTGCACGCTGGCCTTCGCGCCGTCGCCAATGGCGACCATGGCGATGACCGCGCCCACGCCGATGATGATGCCCAGCGCGGTGAGCACCGAGCGCGTCTTCGAGCGCAGCAGCGCCCGCAGCGCCAGGACGAGCGTCTCCAGGATGTTCATGTCCCCACCTCCTCGGCGGGCACCACCGCCGGGTTCGGCGTCTGGCGTCTGTCGTTCACGATGCGCCCGTCCTTCACCACCACGATGCGCTGGGTGTACTCGGCCACGTCCGGCTCGTGCGTCACCAGCACCAGCGTCATGCCTTCCTTCTGCAACTGCTGGAACAGCGCCATCACCTCCACCGTGGTGCGCGAGTCCAGGTTGCCCGTGGGCTCGTCCGCGAGGATGACGCGAGGCCGCCCCACCAGCGCGCGCGCGATGGCCACGCGCTGCTGCTGACCGCCGGAGAGCTGCTTCGGGTGGTGGTCCAGCCGGGCCCCCAGCCCCACGCGCTCCAGCGCCTCCTTGGCGCGCACGCGGCGCTCCTTGGCGGGCACGCCCGCGTAGAGCATGGGCAGCTCCACGTTCTCCAGCGCGGTGGTGCGCGCCAGCAGGTTGAAGCTCTGGAAGACGAAGCCCAGGGTGCGGTTGCGCACGCGCGCCAGGCCGTCGCGGTCCAGGCGGGCCACCTCGCGGCCGTTGAGCAGGTACTCACCGGAGGTGGGCCGGTCCAGGCAGCCCAGGATGTTCATCAGCGTGGACTTGCCCGAACCGGAGGAGCCCATGATGGAGACGAACTCCCCCGGCTCCACCGTGAAGTCCACGCCGCGCAGGGCCCGCACCTCCACGTCGCCGGACTTGTACACCTTCGCCACTTTGTTGAGCTGGATGACGGGGGGTGCCCGCTTCGTGTCCGCGTCCATCGGTCTGCCTTCCGTCCCTTCCCCTGCCCGCGATGCCTGTGGAGATGCCTGTGATTGCAACGGCCGCGCGCGCCTAGAACC
>NZ_RAVY01000271.1:0-10049 GCF_003611625.1 Corallococcus sp. CA054B | reverse complement strand
CCCAGGAACCGCCCCCGACGCCGACCCCCACGCCGCAGCCCGAACCGGGCTCCGTGCCCGCGGTGCCGCTGAACGAGCCGCCGCCGATGCACCTCGTGGTGCAGGCCCGGGCGGACACGCCCATCGTCAGCCTGCGGCTCGTCTTCCACACGGGCTCCATCGACGACCCGAAGGGCAAGGAGGGCCTCACCGCCCTCACCGCGAAGCTGATGGCGGAGGGCGGCACGCAGCAGCTCACCGCCGCGCAGCTGCTGGAAGCGCTCTACCCCATGGCCGCCGAGCTCAAGGTCTTCACCGACAAGGAGATGACCACCCTCTCCGGCCGCGTCCACCAGGACTTCCTGCCCTCGTTCCTGCTGCTCTTCACGGACACGCTGCTCCAGCCGCGCTTCGCCCCCGCGGAGTTCGAGCGCCTGCGCGCCAACGCGCTCAATGCCGTGCGCAACGGCCTGCGCAGTGAAGACGACGAGACGCTCGGCAAGGTGGGCCTGGACGCGCTCATCTACGCGGGGCACCCATACGCCCACTACACCGGCGGCACCGTACAGGGGCTCCAGTCCATCACGCTGGAGGACGTGAAGGCGCACGCGCGCCGCGTCTTCACGCAGGACCGGCTCGTCATCGGGCTCGCGGGCCCGGTGGACGCGAACCTCCAGCAGACCATGACCTCGCGCCTGAGCGCGCTGCCCGCCAAGGGCGCGCCCCGAGTGGAGCTGCCCACCGTGAAGTCCTCCGCGGGGCGCACGCTCATCCTCCAGAAGCCCACGCTCTCCACCGCCGTGAGCATGGGCTTCGTCACGCCGATGCGCCGGGGTGACCCGGACTTCTTCCCCGTGGCGTTCGCGCTGTCGAACCTGGGCGAGCACCGCCAGTTCATCGGCGTGCTCTTCAACGAGCTTCGCGAGCAGCGCGGCCTCAACTACGGCGACTACGCCTACGCCGAGCACTTCATCGAGGACCGGGGCAACGGCACCTTCAACCGCACCAACCTGGTGCGCACGCAGCAGGACGTGTCCATCTGGCTGCGCCCCGTGGTGCCCGCCAACGCGGTGTTCGCCACGCGCGGCGCGGTGTTCTTCCTGGAGCGCATGTCGAAGGAGCCCCTCACCCCGGAGCGCTTCAACCTGGTGCGCGGCTTCCTCCAGGGCTACACGCGCCTGTGGGAGCAGACCGACCAGCGGCGGCTCGGCTTCGCCATCGACTCGCTCTACTACGGCACGCCCCACTTCCTGGACGCCTACCGCTCCGCGCTGACGACGATGACGCCGGAGTCCGTGCAGGCCGCCGTCAAACGGCAGCTCTCCCCGGAGAAGCTGGCGTTCGTGTACGTCACGGAGGACGCGCAGGGGCTGGCGGAGAAGCTGAAGTCCGGCGCGCCTTCGCCCATCACCTACGCGTCGCCCAAGCCGCCGGAGCTGCTCAAGCTGGATGAGCTCATCATCCAGCAGAAGCTGCCGGTGCGCTCGGACGCCGTCCAGATCGTCCCGGCGTCGGGGTTCATGGAGCGCTGACGTCCGCGCGCCCTTCCGGCGCTCAGGGGCTTTCCGGCAACGCCGTCCACACGCCGCGGAAGCGCTTGAGCGCCGGATCCTTCTGGCGCTTGCACTCCACGCCGTCCACCTGGACGGTGCCGTCGTCGCTGAGCAACAGGATGTCCTCCGACGTGTCGGGCGTGAAGAACGCCTCCGGGTTCACGCCCGACAGGTCCACCGACGGCACCGGCACCGGCGCGTCGTCTCCCCCCTTCCAGGTGAACAGCCGCGACTTCGCCTCGGAGGCGGTGGCGCCCGCCATGATGAGGTAGCGCCCCCGCCACGACGACAGCGAGCGGATGCCCAGCCCGCCCAGCTCCAGCAGCCGGGGCTCCCCGAAGCGCGCGGGCGAACCATCGCGCACCACCGCCTCCGGGTTCAGGAGCGGCACCACCAGCGCCTTGCCTTGCGTCAGCGGACTGCGAAAGCCAATCAGCATCCCGGGCGCGTCCAGCATCGCCGTCATGCCTTCGATGTTGAGCCCACCGGGCTCCTTGGGCGGCAGCGGCTCCGCCTGCGCGAGCCCGTACGGCGCGAGCCGGGCGTCCGCGAGCAGGTCCTCCAGCAGCTGCGTGTACGGCTGTCCGACAACCTGCACGTGCTCGGGGTCTTCCACGCCGGTGGCGAAGAAGCGCAGGCGCGCGGGCTGCTTCTTTCCGGCGCTGTTGCGGCCGTGAGACGTGAGCCAGAAGGCCAGGTTGCCCAGCCGCGAGCCCGCTTCGATGTCCGTCTCCGGCGGCTTCTTCTTCACCGGCAAATCGAGCGACGGCGTCAGGTCCACCGTCCGCAGCGGACGCCCGCCCTTCCGCGCATCGTAGACGCGCAGGATGTTGTCCTCGTCGTCCGCCACCACGAACAGGCCCTGGCCCAGCTCCACCGCGCCGGACGCGTCACAGCTGCCTTCGAAGACGACCGTGTTCGCGGGCGCGGCGGGCAGCGCGTCGCGCCGCACGTTCGCTTCGCGGGTGCCACAACCCGCCACCAGGACACATCCCCACAGGAGCCACCGTTTCATGGCCCTTCTTCTCGCCGCTCACACCGCGTCGCGCGCGCCGGGAAACCGGAGGCCCTCCGCGAAATGTGTCTTAAACAACAAGACACACGGCGGATCCGAAGGGCTCGGCATTTGTAGAAATGGCATGAGGCTGTAGCTCACGCATCCAGGGGATGGGGTTTTCTTCCGGTGGCGGAAGGTGGGTGCTAAGAGCCTCAGGATGCAATGCCCCGACTCCGAACCTTCGTGGAGCCGGTCCGCGTGCGGCGCGGCCCTGCGACTCGCGGTCCTGGGCCTGCTGCTCACCACGGCAGCGGCCCACGCTCAGCCTGCCCCCTTCTCCCGAGGCTTCGACGCCGTCCCGGTGAAACCCACGGCCGCGCAGGACAGCGGCATTGGCCTGGAAGGCGCCACCGTGGAACCGGTGGGCAGCTACCGGGGCGCGCTGCTCTTCGACTTCAACTGGCGCATCCTCGCGCTGAAGCTGGGTGACGAGAAGCTGGGGAACCTGCTGCCGTACCGGCTGGACGCGCACCTGCTCTTCTCCTACCAGCTGCTGGAGCGGTTGGAGCTGGGCGTGGACCTGCCCGTCACGCTCCTGCAGGGCGACAACTTCTCGCTCCTGGGGGACGCGCTGAACTCGCCGGACTTCCCCGGCGCCGCGGGAGTCAGCGGCACCACGCTGGGCGACATTCGCGTGCTGCCGCGCGTGAGCCTCTTGAACCCGAACCACTTCCCGGTGGGGCTCGCGTTGGTGGCGGAGGTGCGGCTGCCCACCGGCAGCGCGCAGAGCTTCACGGGCGAGAGCGGCGTGGTGTTCGCCCCGCGCCTGGCCGTGGAGAAGCGGCTGGGGCCCGTGCGCGTCCTGGGCAACGCGGGCGTGCTGGTGCGCCCCGCGGCGCAGTACCTCAACCTGCGCGTGGACGACGAGCTGACGCTGGGCGCGGGCGGCATCGTGGACCTGCCGGACATCAGCCGGCTGCGCGAGGTGAAGGCCACCGCGGAAATGCACCTGCGCACGCCGCTGGCGCGCCCCTTCAACTTCGACCAGGCGGATTCGCTCAAGTCGCCGTGGGAGCTGCTGGTGGGCGCCCGCGCGAAGGTGTGGGGCGACTGGGGCGTGGAGCTGGACGTGGGCCGCGGCCTCAACGTCACCACCGGCTACGGCCGTGAGGCCCTGCGGGTCATGCTGGCGCTGCGCTACGACAAGACCTTCAAGGACGAGGGCCCGGACTCCGACGGTGACGGCGTGCCCGACGTGCGCGACCGCTGCCCCACGCAGCCTGAGGACAAGGACGACTTCGAGGACTTCGACGGCTGCCCGGATCCGGACAACGACGGCGACGGCGTGGCGGACGGCGAGGACGCGTGCCCCAACAAGCCCGGCCCGAAGGAGAGCAAGGGCTGCCCGGTGGAGCCGGACAAGGACACCGACGGCGACGGCGTGATGGACCCGCTGGACAAGTGCATCACGGTGCCCGGCCCGAAGGACTTCGACGGCTGCCCGGACACGGACTACGACGAGATTCCGGACGGCGAGGACGACTGCCCCGACGTGGCCGGCCCGCCGGAGAACAACGGCTGCCCGTACGACGCTCCGCCCTACGTGGTGGTGGAGTCGGACCGCATCCGCATCAAGGGCAACATCCTGTTCGAGACGGGCTCCGCGGTCATCCAGAAGCAGTCGTACCCGCTGCTGGACGAGGTGGCGACGGTGCTCACCAAGAACCCGACGCTGGGGCCCGTGCAGATTGAAGGGCACACGGACAACAAGGGTTCGCGTGCGCTCAACATGGACCTGTCCAACCGGCGCGCGAAGTCGGTGCTCGAGTACCTGACGAAGAAGGGCATCGACCGCAAGCGCCTCACGTCGCAGGGCTTCGGGTTCGACCGGCCCATCGCCACCAACGACACGGCGCTCGGCCGCGCGAAGAACCGGCGCGTGGACTTCAAGCTCGTGAAGTCGGAGATCGAATCCGGCCCGAAGGAGACCATCGTCCCCCACGGCCAGCCGCCGCCGCCCGGCACCGAGCCGGTCCCCGGACCGGGGGCGCCGCCCGCGACTGGCGCGGGCACGCCGGCCGGCAAGAAGTAGCGCGCTTCGTTGGGACGGCCCGGAGCACGGGCCGTCCCGCGTCTTTCAGGCGTCCGGGTTGCCGTCGATGCCCAGGGCCTCTTTCGCGAAGCGGGCCATCCGCTCGACGAGCTTCTTGTTGTTGTCCAGGACGCTCTGCCCCGCGCGGTTCGTCACGGCCTCCAGCCGCTCGCCGCAGCGCAGGTCCAGGCAGAGGTTCGTGCCCACCCTGCGCTTCGAGTTGGCATCCGTGGTGAGCAGCCCCACGTCCGCTCCGGTGGAGGTGTGGCACCACTCACACATGTGGGGCGACGCCGGGTCTCCCTGCTGATCCCTGCGGAAGGCGATGCCCGTAGGGCGCTTGCTGCCGGGGGCGGTGAACACCAGGAAGACGCGCACGCCGTAGGGGTCCACCCACGCGAGGTAGTCCCGGATGAAGAGCGGGAACCGGGTGTCCTTGGGCAGCTCGACGAACTTGCGGTCCCGGGGACGGAACGCGTCCAGGAACTCTTTCTCGGTCTCGATGAGGAACATGGGTGGCTGGATAATCTAGCGCGCCCTCCGGTTCCTGGCCGCCCTCCCCCCGCCCTGGCGGCCTGTCAGGGCGGCAGGCACTCGAACCTACGCATCCGAGCCGGGCGCGTACCCCAACGCTTCGCTCGCGAAGCGTGCCATGCGTTCAAGCAACTGCGCGTTGTCGTCCTGGAGGCTGCGACCGGACCGGTCCGCCTGCGCCTCCAGCCGCTCACCGCAGCGCAGGTCCAGGCAGAGGTTCACGCCCACCCGGCGCTTCGAATCCACATCCGTGGTGAGCAGGCCAATCTCCGCGTCGGTGGACGTCCGGCACCAGTCACACATCTTGGGCGCCAGGGCCGGGTCTCCCTGCTGATCCCTGCGGAAGGCGATGCCCGTGGGCTGCTTGCCCCCGGGGGCGACGAACACCAGGAAGACGCGCACCCCATACGGATCCACCCACGAAAGGTAGTTCCGCACGAAGAGCGGGAGCCGGGTGCTCTTGGGCAGTTCGACGTGCTTGCGATCCCTGGAGCGGAACGCGCGCAGCAACTCTTTCTCTGACTCGATTCGGAACATGGCGTGCCCTGACCGGACTGCCTTCAAGAACATCCTGAACGTGCTTCAGCCTGAGTTTGGCCAACCCCCGCGGACACTGGGTTGGAATCACCACCGTATCCAGCTTGGCGGGCCACTCACGTTCCGAGGACCCCCATGCACCTTTCCCTACGGCTCCTGCTGCCCCTGCTGGTCATCGGGTTGGGAGGTATCGCCTGTGGCGATGGTGCCTCCTCCACCAACCAACCGCCCACCGTGAGCGACACCGTCTCCGCGCCCACGGCCCTGGTCGCGGGAGCGACCGGCACCCTGACCGTCACCGCGAGCGATCCTGACGGAGACCCGCTGACCTACACGTGGATGCAGGTCGCCCCCTCCCTCCAGGGCACCTGGGTGGGCGGCACCCACGGCGAGAGCGCGCAGTGGTACTCGCCCGTCGTGGGCACGGAGACCGCGTTCACCTTCCACGTGAGCGTCACGGATGGCGTGAACCCGCCCGTGGTGCGGACCGTCACCCTGCCCGTGTCGGTGCCCCGCTATGGCGCGGACGTCCAATCGCTGTGGAGCTCCGGGCAGTGCACGAACTGCCACGGCAAGGCCGGCAACCTGAGCCTGGCCTCGACCAGCAGCCACGCGAGCCTGGTCAACGTCACGGCCAGGGCCTGCGGCACCCTCCAGCGCGTCATGCCCGGCGACCCGGACAACTCGGCGCTCGTGCGCAAGATGGAGGGCACGGCGTGCGGCGACCGCATGCCCACGAGCACGCCGGAGTACTTCGACCAGCACCCGGGCCTGAACATCCTGGTCCGCTCGTGGATCCTCGCGGGCGCGGCCAACGACTGACAGCCGGGACACCGCGGGCTCGCGCCCGCTCCAGCCGGGGCATAGGCTCGCGGTCGTGGCCGCGAACCCGCCCCTGCTGGACGACATGGTCCTCTTCGCGGAGGTGGTGGCGACGGCCAGCATCACCTCCGCGGCGGAGCGCCTGGGCCTGCGCAAGTCCACGGTGAGCCGCCGGCTGGCCGCCCTGGAGGAGCGCCTGGGCATCCGGCTGCTCGAGCGCAACACGCGCAGGCTCCGCCTCACGGAGGCGGGCCGCGAGTACCACGCGCACTGCGCGCGGCTCGTCGCCGAGGCCCGCGAGGTGAACGCGGCGGTGAGCGAGTCGCGCGGCACGCCCCAGGGCACGCTGCGCATCGCCACGCTGTCGCTGCTGGGCGAATTGCTTACGCCCGTCATCGCGGAGCTGCTGCTGCACCATCCCCGGCTGCGCGTGGAGGTGTCGCTCGCGCAGACGCACGTGGACCTCATCGCGGAGGAGTACGACCTGGCGCTGCGCACCGGGCCGCTCGCGGACTCATCCCTGATGGCGCGCAGGCTCGGGCGCCTGCGCACGGGCTACTACGCCAGCCCGCACTACTTGAGCCGCCACGGCACGCCCCGGACGCCCGAAGCGCTGACGACCCACGAGTGCATCCTCCTGGCTGAGTCCGGCACCGACGAGGTGTGGTTCTTCGGAGAAGGCCGGAGCGCGCGCACCGTGCCGGTGACGGGCCGGCTGCGCGTGCCGAGCGAGCGCGCGGGCCAGGCGGCGGCACGAGCGGGGCTGGGCATCGTGCGGCTGGCGGCGTCACTGGTGGCGGACGACGTGCGCGCGGGGCTGCTCGTCCCCGTGCTGGAAGCGGACACGCCCCCGGGCCTGCCCATCTTCGCCGTCTACCCGAGCAGCCGGCAGCTGCCCCTCAAGGTGCGCGCCTTCCTGAAGCTGCTGTCCGCGCGCGGCGCCGCGCTCCCGTGGGAGGAGGAATAGGGCTCCTGGCGGAACAATGCGTCCCGCCAGGGGCGCTCGTCGTCGCTGCGGGCCGCGATTACATCCCGTGTGCACGAGGCGCGGATGGCCCCTGGGGCGCGCGCCCTCCACCCAAGGACAGGGCACATGGCTGGCGACGTCATCGAGCTGGGAGACGCGGAGTTCCAACGCGAGGTGCTGGAGTCGAACGAGCCGGTGCTGGTGGACTTCACCGCCACCTGGTGCCCGCCGTGCCGCGTCCTCGCGCCGGTCATCGACTCGCTGGCCGCCGAGTACAAGGGCCGGATGAAGATGGCCAAGCTCAACGTGGACGACCATCCGAGGACGCCCGAGCAGTACGGCATCCGCGCCATGCCCACCCTGCTGTTCTTCAAGGGCGGGAAGGTGGTGAAGCAGGTCGTGGGCGCCGTGCCCAGGGCGAAGCTGGAGGAGGCCGTGCGTCAGGTGCTCTGACGCCCGGCGCTAGCGCTTGAGGGCGCGCTCGATGCGGCGGCGCAGGCCGTCCTCGGACAGCATGCCGCGCTGCGCGTCGATGACCTTGCCGTCCCGGTCCAGGAAGTAGAGCGTGGGCAGCGCATTCACCTGGAATGCGCGCGCCACGTTGTCGTCCGCGTAGACGACGTACGGCCGCAGGTCCGGCTGGAAGCGCTGGAGGAAGTAGTCCACCTCCTGCGACGCCGAGGAACCCTCGTCCCGGCTGGCCGCCACGAAGACGAGCCCCTGGGACTCGTACTCCTTGGCCAGCTTCACCAGATACGGCATCTCCTCGCGGCACGGCGGGCACCATGTGGCCCAGAAGTCGAGCATCACCACGCTCCCCTTCAGGTCCGACAGCGCGAGCGAGCCGCCCTCGTGCTTCGTCAGCTGGAAGGTCGGCGGCGACACGCCGTCCGGTACCAGCCGCGCCCGCTGCGCCTCGCGCACGCCCAGGAACGCCAGCGCCGCCAGCCCCAGCACCGCCACCACGGACAGCGCCGTCTTGGCCTTGTCCCCGCGCGCGCCCGGCGGCGGCGTCCCTTCCGTCCCAGCCTGCTGTGTCATCCGCGTTCCTTCCGTGTCAGGCGGCCGTGCACCCGCGTCAGGGCCCAGCGCACCCCGGCCCGAACCCGAGGCCGGCGCACCACCCACGCCGCCAGCGGAGGGCCCCAATAATAGTATCCGTCGATGAACCCCTGACCGAGCCGGCTCTTCCTGAGCACGTCGTCGCGGAAGGCCCGGAAGGCCACCAGCTCCGGCGCGCCCTCGCCAAAGGCCGCCGTCACCACGAAGCACGACGACGCGGGGCTCACCCACATCAGCTTGCCGTTGGTGAGGTTCACCACGACCTTCAACTCCCGCTGCTCCGTGTAGAGGAAGGCCAGCAGGTCGCGCCGCGCGGCGGGGAACTCCTGTCCGCCCGCCTCCTCGAAGTCGATGCGCGTGGTGACGGTGCTGCCCACCTCATCCACCGTGAAGAGGTAGCGCTTGGAGCTGCGCCGGTGCTCCACCTCCAGCCCCTTCAATTCACCGAAGTAGGCCAGGAAGGGCACCCGGCACGCCGGGCAGACGAAGCGGTGGTAGGCGTGCGTCGGGATGAAGGCGTAGTCCCCCATGCGCTTGCAGCCCGTGTTGGGACACACCAGCTTCACGGTCGCCTGGGCCGCGTTGCGAGGGTCGTAGCGCGACAGGCCCGTGCCCTTGTCGAACACCGGCGCCGGCCGCGGCGGCTGGCCCACCATCTGCCGCGTGGGGTGCGCGGCCCGCTCCAGTTCCTGGGCCTTCCGCCACGCCAGCTCCGCCGCCTCCAGCCGGCCGTCCGCGGTGTGCACCAGCGCTTCGGCGTGCGCGCGCAGGGCCGCCACCAGCCGGTCCACCAGCGGCGACACCGCCGGCTCGCGCGCCACCGCGAAGGCCTCCGCCAGCACCCGCTCCATCTCTGGAAGCAGCGCCTGGGCCGCCTTGCGAGACGGGTCCTCCGCCCGCCGGTACACCGGGGGCTCCGGAAGTTTCGCGAACAACGCCGAGGCCTGGGCCCGCACGCGCTCCAGCGCTGCGTCCCCCCGCCCCACGTCCAATCCCGCCGCCCGCGTCTGGGCGGCCCTGATGAGTTCTTCGGGCTGCAAGCGCCTGGACCTTAAGGGTCCCCAGGCCCCCTGTCAGCGACGGAGGCGCGACAGGTCAGGAAACTCGCCATGTGCCCCGGGCCGATGTAAGACGACGTAGGAGGATGTGAATCATGGGCGTATTGAAGTTCCTGGTCTGGACGACCTGCGCGGTGGGTCTGGGCGTCTTCCTGGCTCGGGGCAACGTGGATGGCCGTTCCCCGCTGGAGCACATGGAGCGCACCTGGAAGCGCACGGTGAACCCTTCCACCCTGGACAAGGTGAAGGGCGGCGTGGAGGACGCGATGGAGAGCGCGAAGGGCGCCGTGTCCCAGAAGTCCGCCAACGCAGCGGGCCCGCGCGAGCGCATCACCGCCGAGGACCGGGCGGCCATCAACGACATCATCGCCAAGAAGAAGTAGGCGCCGAAGCGGGCGACGCCTCCCCGCGGGGCCGGTTGCTGATCGCCGCCCTCCCCCTTCCGCCC
>NZ_RAVY01000270.1:0-10484 GCF_003611625.1 Corallococcus sp. CA054B | reverse complement strand
GGGCGGAGGGGGCGGGGGTCGTGGGTTCGCTCAAAACGCCTCTCCGATGGAGATATGGACCGCGCAGAGCCCTTCCGGGGCACCCGCATAGGCTGCATCGGCGGAGGTCGAGGTCTTGTCGAACTTGCGCCCGAAGCCCAGGCATCCACCAGAGGACGGATAGATGTATCCGGGATCGCTGACGGGCAATCCCCGCCCGATGTTCAAGCGCCTGGCGATGTCCAGCCGGATGGGGCCCACCACCGTGAGGTAGCGCAGGCCGCCGCCCACCGCGTGGTAGTGCTCGGGACCGAACAGCTTGGGGCCGTTCTTGTCGAACAGCGCCTCCGTGCCCACGAGGCCGGAGTCATAGAAGATGGCGAGCATCAGGCTGTCCGTGAGCATGTAGCGCAGCTCCACGGAGCTCTCGAAGAGGCTGTTGCCGCCCACGGGCACCGTGTCCCAGGAATCCAGGATGGGGTTGCCGTTCGCGTCCAGCAGGACGTTGTCGTCGTCGTCCTTCTTGTAGGTCGGCGCGAGCGGCGTCATGGGGGACAGCCGCTGGCCGTTGAAGCCGCGCATGGCGGTGGCGCCGCCGGAGAAGAAGCGGGTGACGATGGAGCTCTGGCCGCCGCCCGCCGGGTTCAGCGTGCCCCCGCGCAGCTTCACCGCGAGCGTCAGGTCCTTCTTGTCGCCGATGGAGTGGTAGTAGCGCAGGTCCGGCAGCAGCCGGACGTACTGGTACTGCCCGAAGAAGGGGCCGCCGCCCTTCTGGATGGAGAAGCCCACGTAGTAGCCGTTGCGCGGCTCGGTGCGGTCGTCTCTGCGGTCCCAGGCGAACGCGATCTCCAGGAAGCTCAGCGCCTGGTCGCAGGTGCCTTCCTTGGTCGTGTTCACACAGCCCAGGGTGATGGGCGGGACGCCCTCTTCCAGGCTCACCTGCCCCGTCAGCCGGTAGAGCTGCAGGTTGTACGAGGGGAAGACGGAGAAGGACGGGTGGGGCGTCCAGATGACGCCTGTCTTGAGATATCCGCCGTAGAACGAATAGGCCTGCTGGAGGCCCTTCTCCGCGGTGACGGAGGCCTGCAGGGCCAGGTCGCGGAAGAGGAAGCGTGGCTGCTCGAACTCCGTGGTGAAGCTGAAGATGGGGGCTTCCTCGGAGTCCTCGTCGCCCCGGAGGCTCGCCAGCACGTTGGGGATGAAGGCGTAGCCCAGGCGTCCGCGCAGCGTGAGCCTGCGCAGGCCGCCGCGGAAGTTGCGGTTGGTCCACTCGCCCAGGATGCGGCCTTCCTGCCGCGCGGCGTCCACGCCGATACCGCCGCCCAGCCGGATCGAGTGGAAGGGCGACTCGCGCACGTCCACCACCACCGGCACCGTGGCGTTCTGCCGGTCCGGCGCGCCCCGGTTCACCTTCACCGCGCCGAACACGCCCATGCGGAAGACGCGCGCCTGCGCCTCCGCCAGCGCTGCTTCGCTGAAGTAGGCGCCCTTGATGACCGCGCCCTGCGCCTGCTCGATGATGCGGCGGGGCGGCACCTGCGGGTTCGCGTCCGTGGCGATGAAGATGTTGCCGAAGCGGTAGCGCAGGCCCGGGGCAATCTGCAGGTCCACCACGGCCTTCTGCGTGGCCACGTCCACGCGCACCTCGCCGCCGACCTCCGCTTCCGCGTACCCCAGGTCCTTGAGCCGCTGGAGCACCAGCTCCTTGGTGGCGGTCCACGTCTCCTCGCGGAACACGTCGCCGGTCTTCACCGGCAGCTCCTCCAGGATGCGCTCGCGCTCGCGCTGCGACGGCTGGTCCGGCCCCTCGCTCAAGGACTCCAGGCCGTGCGTCTCGATGCGGTCGATGACGGTGGGCGCGCCCTCGTTGACCACCACCTTGAGGCGCACGGCCTTGTCGCCGTCCGGGATGACCTCGTTGGACTCCACCTGCGCCTGGTAGAAGCCCTCCGCCTGGTAGAAGCGCTCGATGCGGCGCAGGTCCGCCTGCCACGCGTTGGTGTCGAAGTAGTGCGCCTTGCCGAAGGGCCAGAACGCGTACCAGGGCGTGGAGGACGTGAGGATGCGGTCCTTGATGTCCCCGTCGTCCACCTGCTTCGCCCCCTGGATGTCCAGGGACTTCACCTTCGGACCGGTGGGCTGATTGGAGGTGGTGGCGCACGCCGTGAGCAGCACGGCCAGCGCGAGGGGCACGGCGGAGCGGAATCGGAGGAGTCGGACGTCGGCCACGTCACGTTTCTTAGCGGATGGCCAGCCCCTGACGCGTTTCGCAATGTTTCTTTGTGCGGCGAATGTCGCATTCCACGACCTCGGGGACGGGGTCAGTGTCCGCCAACCCTCCGGGCTCCGCCGTGGCGCGTGCAACCGGGCCCTGGGTGCGTCAGATTCGGGTCCCTATGGTCCGGCGAATCGCACTCCTGCTGTCGGCCACGCTGGTGCTCGCCACCGGCTGCGGCGTGAGCGAAGACGAAGTGGTCCAACTCAAGGAGGGAGAGAGCCTCTCCGACACGCCCTACTGCGGCTCCATCGGGTGCGCGGATCCGCTGCGCTTCTGCGCGGAGCTGTTCCTGGAGTTCGGCCGCTCGCCGCCCCTGTGCGTCGTGGACAACATCTGCGACCGGCTGGAGTGCGCGAAGGCGGGCCGCCGCTGCGCCGTGTTCGACGGCTTCCCCGGCCAGGTGAAGTGCATCGAGGGCAACGGCCAGCAGTAGGCGGCCGCGCGTCCAGGCGCCCCGGGGCAATCGGCCCCGGGGCGGAAGGCTTTCAGGCTAGCGGCGAGACGAGGCGGTGAGCCACGCCAGGCGCTCCGCGGCGTCCTTCGTCTGGGGCTCCGTGAGCAGCGCGTCCGTGTTCTGCGCGATGCGGTAGGCCCAGTTGGCGTCGTCCATGGTGCCGGGCAGGTTGATGCGGTCGCGCGTGCCCAGCACGTCCTGCCACGGCAGCACGCACAGGTCCGAGCCCGCGTTGAGCGCGGCGGCCAGCGTGGCGCGGTGGATGTCCGGGGTGAACTCGCGCGTCAGCGCCACGCCCTGGAACTCCGGCCACGCGCGCGCGGCGCTCTGGCGCTCGTGCTCCTGCGCCTGCTCCCACCACTCCGCCTGCGGCTCCGTGTCGTGCGTGCCGGTGGTGACCAGCGACACGGCGGGGAACTGGTGCGGGTCGCGGTAGGTGTTATCGTCGCGCTCCCAGCGCAGCACGCGGTAGCCGGGCAGCTTCAGGTCCGCGAGGATCTGCCGCACGAACGGGGGAATCACGCCCAGGTCCTCGGCGACGATGCCCGCGCCCTCCGACAGCAGGCGGAAGTGCTTCTCACCCTGGCGGCGCCAGGTGGGCTCGTCTCCGGGGACGAAGTAGCCGGTGGGGTTCTTCTCGTCGCGGATCCACTGGCGGAAGTAGCCCACCGCGTGGTCCACGCGGCGCAGGTCGTAGTAGCTGGCCGCCTTGGCCGCGCGCTTCTTCAGCCACGCGTAGTCGTCCTTCTCCATCGCGGCGAAGTCGAAGTAGGGCAGGCCCCAGTCCTGGCCCGTGGCGGAGAAGTCGTCCGGCGGCACGCCCAGGCGCGCGTCGCGGCGCAGGATGTCCGGGTGGGCCCAGCAGTCAGAGCTGTCCTGCCCGATGATGAAGGGCTCGTCCCCGCACAGGAGCACGTCCTTCGCCCTGGCCTGCGCGCGGACCTGGTTCCACTGCGCCTCCGCCAGCCACTGGAGCCAGGCGTGGTAGCGCACGCGGCGCTCCAGGCCCTGCTCCTGGATGGCGCGCAGGGCATCCGGCTGGCGCGTGCGCAGCCCTTCGGGCCACTGCCACCAGGGACGGCGATCCTCCTTCTCGCTGATGGCGGTGAAGAGCGCGTAGCTCTCCAGCCACTCGCCCTGCGCCTCGCGCCACTTCTGGAACTCCTGGGCGCGCGGCGTGCGCGGGGCCCACTCGTGCTGCTCGAAGTGGTCGAAGGCGCGCGCGAACGCGGCGTCCTTCAGCGGGAACACCAGCTCGTAGCGCACGCGCGGCGCGGCGCGGGCCTCCGCCAGCTGCTGCTTCTGCGCGTCGCTGAGCGCGCCCTCGCCGCCGGTGGCCTGGAACTCCGGCACCTGGTTCAGGTCGATGAAGAGCGGGTTCAGGCCGAACGCGGACCGCGTGGCGTACGGGCTGGGGTCGCCGGGCGCGGTGGGAAGGAGGGGCAGCACCATCAACATGCGCTGACGCGCGGCCTTCATCCAGGAGAAGAGCCCGTCCATGGCACCGAAGTCACCGATGCCGAAGTCCGTTCGCGAACGCAGGGAGAAGAGGGGCAGCAGGAGACCGGAGAGCCGGCCAGGAGTAGACATGGTGCGGCACAATCTGCCCCAGCCCCGGGCCGGTGTGAACTGCCGTCGCCCGGGTGTTCACCCGTGCCTGCTTGTCTGGCTCGCGGAGGTTGGCTGGTGAAAGTTGGACGGGGCGCGGCGCCTTTCGGAAGGGGGGCGAAGTCCAGGCCGACCTCGGCGGCGTCCCCCCTGCCGTGAGCCCCGCCCCGGACTCGCTGGGGCGTGACCGGGTGTGTCATGTCCCCACGTCGCGCTGGCTGGCCGTGTCGGCCCCCAACTGGCGCGCAATCAAGGAGACGATGCGCGCGGCGTCCTCGAAGCGGGAGCGCGTCACGCCGACGACGGTCTGGGGCCACATGCACTCCACGCGGCCGTGGGTGCACCGCACGACGAACGCCGTTCGTTGGAGCAGCAGCGCGCGGACCTCCGCGGGGAGCTGCGTCCGCACCCATCCCGAGGGGTCCTCGACTTGGAAGAGCGCCTCGAACGTTCGCGGGCCGGGCTCCCAGACCGGGTCCCAGCGAAAGGAGAACGGTTCCGCCATCTCGCGCGGCGACAGGCGGAACTCCACTTCCGTCGCGACCCGGGCCTGGACCCGCCAGTAGGCCAGGAGATGAATCATCCCAGGCCCCCGGTCATCGAACTCGCCGGATGAGGCATGGAAGCTCTTCAAGTAGATGGTGAGCTCGACGCCATCCCTGGTGACGCACACTCGCTCGTGGCGCTCGGGCGCGCGCCCCTGTCCCGGATTCCGGAGCGAGTCCACCAGGCCTTGCGGCGTCGCTGGCACGACAGCCCCCGAGAAGGCGCGGGCGAGCGTGGGCAGAACCTGGTCCTCCGCGATGCGGTCTTCGTCCGGGATGGCGGCGTCGATGGCGGCGCGCAATCGCTTCGAACGACGGACCCGTTTGCGATCCCAGACGATGCCGTACCCGCCGACCCCGAGCGCGACGCAGCCCAGGGCGAGCTCCCCGGCGCTCACGTTCCCTTCGAGCAGGCCGATGAGGGGGACGAGGCCGTACAGGAACGGGAAGTACCCGGCGAAGAGCCCGAACACACCCTCCGGGCCAACGAACAGCGGCGCCTCCTTCGGCGTGCAGGCGGGAGGGACACCGTTGGGCGTGGAGTCGGTCTCTTCGGTCATGGAGGGGGGCTCCTCTCCGCCAGGGACTCAGGACGGGGTGGCGCGAACGCCTCAGAGCTGTGCGCCGAGCAGGTTCACCCGGCGCTTGCGGCTGCCGTCGGCGAACACCTCCACCGGCCAGCCGCTGCCTGCGCTCTCGCCGTTGGTGTACTTCCAGAACCGCACCAGGTTGCCCGGCTTGATACCCCCGGCCGCGAAGCGCGGCACGGTGAGCGGCGCGGGAGCCCCGGTCACCGTCTGGTCACTCACCTTCTTGCAGGCCCTCCGGTACCGCACGTTGCCTCCGGGCGTGACGTACCAGATCTCCTTCGTGTCGAAGCACTCGTACACCGGCTCCTTGCGCGTCTCCTTCTTGAACGTGATGAGCACCTGGTTCCCCTTGGGCGTCACCTTCGCCACGACGCCGCTGGGCAGCCGGGTCGGGTCCATCGGCGAGTCCTCGGTGTGCACGCTCATCCCCATGCTGGGGAGCTGCACGGCGGGGCTCGCCAGGTCCGTGAGGCCGCTCGTGCCGTGGCTCTCGTTGGCGCCATTGACCATGCCCTGGACCGAGGCGGCGATGGGACCGCGCTGCACCAGGGTCCGCCTCAGGTAGTACTCGAAGACCCGCTCCATCACGGGCGCCTCCTTGTCGTTGAGGCCACACAGGGTGAGGCCGTACGCGAGCGCGGAGCCGAGATAGCCCCCCATCGTCATCTCCTGCACGGAGGTGGAGGGGTTCGCCTTGGCGTAGTCTCGCGCCCAGCCCTGGAAGGCCGGGAACAATTGACTGGCGCAGCCGGTCATCCCTCCGGGCGTGTCCGTCCGCTTCGCCTCCAGGGCCAGCACCGACTCGAAGACGGCCTTGTTCGCGGCGGCCTCCTTGGCCCACTGCGCGCGGGCGGCCTCGGGGCCCTTGAAGAACATGGCGGCCACCGCCTTGTCCTTCTTCGCGGCGTCCTCGATGAAGCGCTGGCGCTCCGCGAACTCCGCCATGGCGCCGCGGAAGGTCAGCACCGCCCGCATCTCCGCCTCCTCGGGCAGGTCCATGGCCGCGAGCTGCCGCCGGAACGCCGCGTCATCCAGGGTGACGCCGGACGCGTTGACCCAGTTGCGGTAGTAGCGCAGGTCCTTTCGCGTGGACTCGCCCAGGGCGCGGAAGTTGGTCATCTGGGACTTCACGAAGACGGCCTTCGCGAGCTCGCTGTCGAAGCCGCCCTCGTAGTCAACCACCCAGACCGCGGGCTCCTCGCGGCGATGCTGCGAGCCGAGCACCGAGCGATTCTCCTGCGTGTTCCAGTCGCCGCAGCCCACGCCGATGCGCTCGAGCGAGCGAATCAGGCGCAGGTTCTCGGGGCCGGTCGTGATGGGGGCCAGCTTCTGGCAGACGGGGTTGTCATTCATGCTGGGCGCCTGGTAGCGCCCGCCCTGTCCATACGTCTTCGCGGCCAGCTTCATCAGCCGCTCGTTGTCGGCGAGCGTGAGGCCATGCTGGTTGCTCAGGCTCTGCCGCACCGCCTGGACCCACGCGCGGCGCCCTTCGTCGCCAGGGCTCTCGCAGCTGTAGAGCACCAGGTCGCGCATCTCCCCCAGCGTCATCCCGTTGAAGTACTCCGACGCCAGCTCGAGGGATTCGGGCGTCGAGGAGAGCTTCTCCGTCACGCCGTCGCACCAGGTCGGCGCGCCGGAGGGCACGGCCTCCGCGGGAGCGGCGGTTTCGACCTTGGGGGCCGGCTTCGCCGCGAGCGCGTCGCCGAAGCCAAGTGAGAGGAGGGTCGCGAGGAGGAGGTTCGCCTGTTTCATGGTTGCGGGGAGTCCTTTTGCGGTGGGGGGCGGTATCCCCAGGGGGCAGCAAGCGGCCGGGGACGCCCGATGGGTCGGGTGGCTTGGCGCGCTTCGAGGACTGGCCTGCCCCTCTCCAAGGCCCGATGCCCGCGAGGGGGATGGCTCCCCGTTTCGCTGAGCGTGTCGGCGGGTTCGTACTCCAGGGATGGTTTGAAACGCAACAGTCGGGCCTGGAGCCGCACAGGGACGGCGGAAGGAAACCAGCTCCTTCGGAGGGTTGTGCATGAGGCGGTCCGCCATCATCCTCCGCGCCCGGACAAGCCCCTCGCCCATGAGCCCCCTTCCTCTGTCCTTCTACGCGCGGCCCACCCTGGAGGTGGCGCGCGACCTGCTGGGCACCCTGCTGGTGGTGGATGGCGTGCGGGGGCGGCGTGTAGGCCGCATCGTGGAGGTGGAGGCCTACCTGGGCGAGCACGACCTGGCGTGTCATTCGTCCAAGGGCCGCACGCCGCGCACGGAGGTGATGTTCGGGCCGGCGGGGCGCTCGTACGTCTACCTCATCTATGGAATGCACCACTGCTTCAACGTGGTGACGGACGCGCCCGGGGTGGCGGCGGCGGTGCTGGTGCGGGGCGTGGAGCCGGTGGAGGGCATCCTGCCTGGCGAGCGGACGGACGGGCCGGGAAGGCTGTGCCGGGTGATGGGGCTGAACCTGAACCACAACGACCTGACGCTGGACTCGGAGGGGCTCCACCTGTTGCCGGGGACACCAGTGCCGGACGCGCGGGTGGAGCGGGGACCGCGTATCGGCGTGGAGTATGCCGGGGCGTGGGCCGCTGAACCCTTCCGGCTGTGGGACCGGGACAGTGGACACGTCAGCCGCTTCGTCTCCCGGCGGCCTCGCCGTCGGCCTTGACGCGGAACCTTTCGACTGGTTGGGTGGAAAAGTCATGTCCCAAGAGGCCCCCCAGGAAGAAGACCGGCAGGAAGAAGACCGGCGGCTCCTGACGCGGGCCCAGGACGGTGACGTGTCCGCGTTCGAGGCCCTGGTGGGCCTGCACCAGGACCGGGTCTACGGCCTGGCGCTGCGGATGACGCGCTCGGAGGCGGACGCGGCGGAAATCACCCAGGACACCTTCCTGTCCGCCTACCAACACCTGAAGGACTTCCGGGGCGAGGCGGCCTTCGGGTCCTGGGTGCACCGCATCGCGGCCAACCACGCCCTCATGCGCCTGCGTCACCGCCGGGTGGCCCAGGCGGCGGAGGCGGAGCTCCAGGCCCCTGAGTTCACGGAGCGCGGCACCCTGGCGGACTACCCCGTCACCGACTGGAGCCGGGACGCCGAGGAGAAGGCGCTGGACGCGGAGCTGGGGCAGGCCATCCAGCAGGCGGCCGACCGGCTGCCGGAGGGCTACCGGGAAGTCTTCCTCTTGAAAGACGTGGACGGCCTCAGCTACGAACAGATCGCAGAAGTGACGGGGGATTCCATCCCCGCCATCAAGAGCCGCCTGCACCGGGCACGGCTCGCGCTGCGAGAAGCCATCGACCTGTTCTACAACCGGGACAATCGCGGGGTGTGAAACCCCCAGGGCGCCTCGGCATCTTCGAACAGGAACGAGGGGAGCCGCAGCCAGCCGAGGTTCGGATGTATACCTGCAAAGATTCCATCAACCTCCTGTTGGAGTTCCTCGAGGGAGAGATGCCCGAGGAGGAGGCGCGGCACCTGCAGGAGCACCTGTCGGGCTGCAAGCCCTGCGAGGAATTCCTCAGCACCTATCGGGCGACTCCCGGGCTGTGCAAGCGCGCCATGGCGCTGAAGATGCCCCGGGAAGTGTCGGCGAAGCTGACCGAGTTCCTGCGCTCGAAGATCAAGTCCTGCTCGTGAACCTGAAACAACTGTCGCTGCCGGAGCTGGAAGCGGCGCTCGCGCCGGCCCAGCCGTCCGCGACCGCGGTCCGCAAGGTGTTCGCGGGCGTCTTCGCCCACGCCCGTCCCACGGTGGATGCCGTCGCGCTGGCGCCCCAGGTGCCGCGCCGGGTCGCGGACCTGCTCCGCGCCCAGGCGGAAATGCCGTCCCTCAAGATTGTCGAGCGGCGGCAGGCGGAAGACGGCTTCGTGAAGTACCTCTTCGAGTCGCCGCTGGGCGGCCGCATCGAAGCGGTGCGCATCCCCATCTTCGAGGAGAAGTACGTCGTCTGCGTGTCCAGCCAGGTGGGTTGTGCGCTGGCGTGCGACTTCTGCATGACGGGCAAGCTGGGCTTCCAGCGCAACCTCCAGACCTGGGAGATATTGGACCAGGTGATGCAGGTGCGCGCGGAGGCGGACCGGCGCGTGGGCGGCGTGGTGTTCATGGGGATGGGCGAGCCGCTGCTCAACTACAAGGAGACCATCCGCGCGGCGCAGATCCTCTCGCACCCGGCGGGGTTCTCCATCTCCGGCACGGCCATCACGTTCTCCACGGCGGGGCACGTGCCCGCGATTCGCCGCTACACGAAGGAAGGGCACCCGTTCCGCCTGGCGTTCAGCGTGACGAGCGCCATCCCGGAGAAGCGCGCGAAGGTGCTCCCCATCGAGAAGACGCACCCGCTGCCGGAGCTGATCCAGGCCATCCGCGAGTACAGCGAGGCGCGGCGCGAGCGGGCGATGATTGCCTACGTGGCCATCCAGGGCTTCAACCTGGAGCGCGAGGACGCGGAGGCGCTGAAGGCGGCGTTCGAGGGCATCCCCATCAAGGTGGACCTCATCGACGTGACGGATCCGACGGGCAAGTACCTGCCGCCCACGGCGGAGGAGTTGAGCGCGTTCCGGGACCATCTTCAGATCCTCAAGGCGCCCATCGCGCGGCGCTATTCGGGCGGCAAGGAGATTGGCGCGGCGTGCGGCACGCTGGCGGCGAGCCAGTACGGCGGCACGGTGCTGCCGACGCCTGCTGCATCGCCCCGGCAGGCCTGACGTCCGCTTCCGCCGGCCTGGGCTTCCGTGCCCGGCGGTGAGGCGCTCGCGGCTTCGCGCGGGGTTCGTGATTTCGACGGCAAGAACCGGAGCGCGGGCCCTGGCCCCGCGGCGCTACGAGGACCGTGCGCCGCGGCGAGAGGGCCCCGCGGGCGCGACCTCATGAGCGGGCCCGTGTCTGGGAGAGCTGTCGGATGACGCATCGATTGGAAGGAAAGGTCGCCCTGGTGACGGGGGCGGGTTCAGGGATTGGCCGTGCAACGGCGCTCGCGTTGGCCCGGGCGGGCGCGCGGGTGGTGGCGGCTGGCAGACGTGTCGAGCCGTTGGAGGAGACGGTGCGCATG
>NZ_RAVY01000026.1:0-66928 GCF_003611625.1 Corallococcus sp. CA054B | reverse complement strand
GCCGTCCTCCCCGGGCCCAATGATGCCTGCTGGTGCGGCAGTGGCTCCAAGTACAAGAAGTGCCACCGCGGCGCGGACACCGTGGAGGCCCGTCGCAAGGGCAGCGACACCAACCGCAAGGGCATCCGCCCGGGCATCGTCAGCCCCCGCCGCGTGGTGCCGCTCACCATTGGACGGCCTGACTACGCGGACTCCGTGGCCGGCCGTCCCTCGCGCTCGCGCAACGAGCCGGACGTGAAGTCGCCGGACGTCATCGCCCGCATGCGCCGCGCCTGCCAGGCCGCCGCCCAGGTGCTGGTGGAGACCGCGCAGCACGTGCGCGTGGGCATCACCACGGATGAGCTGGACGCCATCGCGCACGAGGCCTACCTCAAGCGCGGCGGCTACCCCAGCACGCTGAACTACCACAAGTTCCCCAAGTCGCTCTGCACCTCCGTCAACGAGGTCATCTGCCACGGCATCCCCGACAGCCGCGCGCTGGAGGACGGCGACATCGTCAACCTGGACATCACCATCTACCTGGATGGCGTCCACGGCGACTGCTCGGCCACGTACCTGGTGGGCAACGTGGAGCCCCAGCACCAGCGCCTGGTCCAGGTCGCGAAGGAGTGCCTGGACCTCGGCATCGCCGCGGTGAAGCCGGGCCGGCCCATCAGCGACATTGGCCGCGCGGTGGAGGCCCACGCCGTGAAGAACGGCACCAGCGTGGTGCGCGCCTACTGCGGCCACGGCATCGGTGAGACCTTCCACACCGCGCTCCAGATTCCGCACTACTACGAGGCGGAGGCCACCACCATCATGCAGCCCGGGATGATCTTCACCGTGGAGCCCATGATCAACCAGGGCCACTGGGACCACCGCACGTGGAACGACGACTGGACCGTCGTCACCGCGGACGGCATGCGCAGCGCCCAGTTCGAGCACACCCTGCTCGTCACCGACACGGGCGCGGAGATCCTCACCGTCCCCTGAGCTTCGCTGCCTCCTGAAACACCACGGGCCCCGGACGCGCCTTGACGCCTCCGGGGCCCGCTTCATTTCCAGCGGGAGCCTTCAGCCTCAAGCCCGGCGGCGGCGCAGCTTCAGCGCCAGGCCGCAGAGCATCAGCAGGCTGGTGGCGCCCAGCGGACCGGGCACAGTGCTCTGGCAGTTGCAGCCGTCGGACTCGTCCGGGTCCTGCGGGTCACCCGGGTCTTGCGGATCCGGATCCGGGTCCACCACCGCGTCGTCGGTGACGAACACGGCGGTGCTGCGCGCGGGCACCGTGAAGCCGCCCGTGGCCGCGTCGTACGCGGACGTGCGCACCACCGGGTCCGTGGACGCCTGCAGCACCGGGTGCAGCTTGAGCTTCAGGGACTTGTACCCGTCCGCCTTGAACGTCTGCGCGTCGTCCGTGCCGTTGAACAGCACGATGGCGCGCTTGCCCTCCGCGTTCGTGCCGTGGTCCTGCATGGCCATCACGATGAGGCCCGGAATCTGGTCCGGACCGGTGTTCTCGAAGCGCACCAGCTGCTTCACCTCGTCACCGGTGCGCAGGCGGAACAGCCGCGAGCTCTTGCGGATGGTCAGCATCTCCTCGAAGTGGTCGCGCGCCCGGAGGATGTCCGCGTTCGCCGGCTTGAACGCCGGGTCCGCCAGCAGCGGCCCGAAGAGTGCCCAGTTGCCCTGGTTGTCCGCGGCCGGGGGCAGGCCCACGCCCCAGTTGTTGGACTGGTAGGTCCAGTCCACCTTGTTGAACCAGTCGCCGGAGTTGTAGCTGTTGCGGTCCAGGGACTTGGAGCGCAAGAGCTCGTCGCCCGCGTGGAAGAACGGGATGCCCTGGCCCAGCGCCACCAGCGAGATGCCCAGGTTCTGCATGCGCACGCGCTCCGCCATGGGCAGGTCGCGCCGCGCCTTCAACTGCACCGCGTCGAACAGCGTCTCGTTGTCGTGCGCGGAGACGTAGTTGATGACCTCCTGCGGATCCAACGTGTAGCCCGCCTTGGCGCTGTTGTAGTCCACGCCTTCGCCCGTGACGGTCGCGCCGGTGTAGTCCACCAGCGAGTAGTCCTTCAGGTTGCCGGCGAGGCCCACGCGGATCCAATCGCTGTAGCGCAGGAGCTTCTCCTTCAGCTTCGGCTCCGTGCCCTGGTCGATGCCGTTCGGGTCGGACAGGAGGCCCGTGATGAAGCCCTGCTCCTGCAGGCCGCTGAAGGGGCCACCGCCGCGAGCACCGTCGCGCAGGCGGTCGTTGAACGCGCCAATGCCCGTGCCCGCCATGTTGGCCTGCGTGGCGTTGGTGCCGCGCGCGTTGTTCTGCACCTCGCCGAAGTCCCAGCCCTCGCCGTAGACGTAGATGGCCTTGCCGTCCACGCCGTCCTTCTCCACGGTGAGCCCGTCCAGCGTGGCGCGCAGCTTCACCATGTTCGACTTCAGGTGGTGGCCCATCAGGTCGAAGCGGAAGCCGTCCACCTTGTACGCCTTGGCCCACGTCACCACGGAGTCGATGAGCAGCTTCTCCATCATCGCGTTCTCCGACGCGGTGTTCTGGCAGCAGGTGCTCATCTCCACGTTCCCGTCGTCGCTGAGGCGGTGGTAGTAGCCGGGGACGATGCGGTCCAGCACGCTCTTGGCGTCCTGCCCGGCGGAGTTGGTGTGGTTGTAGACCACGTCCATCACCACGCGCAGGCCGTGCTGGTTGAGCGACTGCACCATCTCCCGGAACTCCACCGTGCGCGTCGTGCCCTGCGCGTTGGTGGAGTAGCTGCCCTCCGGCACCGTGTAGTGGAACGGGTCATAGCCCCAGTTGAAGCCGTCCAGGTCCGCCACGGCCTTCACCGCCGCCTGCTGCTGGTCGGAGTCCGGCGGCAGCGACACCAGGTCGCCCTGGGGGTGCTGCTGCGCCGCGCGGTCCTCGTTGATGGTCGCGATGTCGAACACCGGCAGCAGGTGCACGTGCGTGAGGCCCGCCTTCGCCAGCCGGGTCAGGTGCTTCATGCCGTCCGAGTCCCGGGTGAACGCCTTGAACGTGCCGCGCTCGTTCTCCGGCACCGTCAGGTCGTTGATGCTGAAGTCGCGCGCGTGCAGCTCGTAGAGGACGATGTCCTCCGGGGCCTCCAGCGCGGGCTTCGCCAGCGTGCCCCAGCCCTGCGGCGCGAGCGTGGGGTCCGCCAGGTCGACAATCTGGCTCAGCTCGCTGTTGGTGGAGAGGGCCACCGAGTACGGGTCGGTGACGCGGTTGGTGACGACCTTGCCCTCCTTGCGGGCGTAGACCTCCACCTCGTAGAGGAAGAAGCGGTGGTTCCACGACGCGTCGCCCGTCACGCTCCAGACGCCCTTGTCGCCGGCCGTCATGGGCACGCGGGTGAAGGTGGACGTGGGGCTGCCGTCCGCGAACAGCAGCAGGTTCACGCTCTTCGCCGTGGGGGCCCACAGGCGCAGCGTGGGGATGCCGTTCTCGAACGTCGCGCCCAGCGGCCCGTCATACGTGTCCAGGTCGTCCAGCACGCCCGCGAACTGCGCGCTGGTGGCGTCCAGCATCACGCCCTCCGCGTTCGTCGCGGACACGGCCACCTGGCCCTTGAGCCACGTGGCCGCGTTGGCCACGTCCGCCTCGGCCAGCTTCAGCACCTTGCGGCCCACCAGGTGGGGGAAGCGCAGCGCCTGCTCGGCGGTGAGGCCCGCCGGAGCCTCGGTCAGCGTCACCGCGGTGCCGCCCTGCACGCCGTTCTTGGCCAGCGTCATGCCGCCCGTGGGCTCCGTGTGCAGCTTGAACACCGTGCCAGCGGGCACCGGGACCTCCGGGGTCCACACCACGGTGTCGCGCGCAATCCAGTGCGCCCGCGCCAGCAGCAGGTCGCCAGCCGGAGCGTTCGCGGAGCGGATGGTCACCTTCTTGGACGCGCCGGAGTCGAAGGTGAAGATCATCTCCTCGCCGTCCTCCTTCACCGCGAAGGCCGCGTTGCTGCCGGGGTAGGCGACAGGGTTCCAGTCCTCATTGAGCGCGACCTTGCACTCATAGTTGCCCGCGGGCAGCGCCTTCGTGGTGAAGGTGTAGATGCCGTCGCCGTCCAGGTCATGCATCATCGAGCGCAGGCAGTCCGGCTGCCAGTCGCCCGGACAGTTCAGCTCGCTCTGGAAGCTGCCCGCCACCGTGGCGATGGTGCCGGTGCGGTTGCTCGTCACGTACAGCGTGTTCGCGTCGAAGTAGAACTTCACCGCGCCGGCCGTGGCCTGGTTCAGCACGATGTCCGCGCCGCCCGGGCCGCCGTACGTCTGCGCCAGCGACCCGTCCAGCGCGACCTTGAAGCGCCAGGTGCCCGCCGGCACGTTGAACGTGCCCAGCCACTTGTCGTCGTCCGTGTCGTACGCCAGCGCGGTCTGCGCGCAGGTGGGGTCGTTGTTGGCGGCACAGCCGGCGCCCGTCTGCAGATCGCCAATGACAGTCACCGACGTGGGCGCCGCCAGCGCCGCCAGCGGCACGAGCGTGGCCAGGAGCCCGCTTAACGCGAGCGCTCGCGTTATGCGGGGAACCGCGAATGGAACTCTCAGGGGAAACCTCCAGGGGGGGGGAAATCCCGGGCACGGTACCAGCCGGTCCTGTCACGGGTGACCCCTGGGTTGCTCTCAAGGTTTGCACGACCCCCTGGATGATCCGAATTGGGACCTGGGCATCCACCCCGTGACGTCGGATGGGAAAGGGCATCCAACCGGGACGCGGTGCGGCAGGAATCGCGCGCTCCGTTGAGTCCGCTCACGCCATGCGTCACACGGATGTGCAGAGGAAGACATCCGGGACATGGCGCGTTGCGCCATCAGCCGATTGTTCCGACTGCCCTTCACCCCTTTCAAGACTGTTGGATACAGTGCCGCGCCCAGATGTCCTCCAGCCTCCCCTGCCCACAACCGAACGCAGTCTCCCACCGCGGTCGGTGGCTCCCGATGCTCCGGGGACTTGTCGCGCTGTGTCTGGCGGGGTGCGCCACGGCCCCCACCCCGACGAAGCCCGCGACGGAGTCCGCCGCGACACAGCCCGCCACGCCGGCGGCGCCCGCTTCCGCCGCCGAACCCGTGAAGGAGGCCGCGCCCGCGCGGCCCGCTCCGGCTTCCCCCCAAGCTCCCCAGGCTCCGGCGCCGAAGGAGCCCGCGCGGCCCTGGGCGGATGAGGTCCTGTACTTCGTGGTGGTGGATCGCTTCGCGGACGGCGACCCCTCGAACAACGAGAAGGGCGACGTGACGGCGCCGGGCACCTTCCACGGCGGCGACCTGAAGGGGCTCACCTCGAAGCTGGAGGAGCTGTCGTCGCTGGGCGTGACGGCGCTGTGGGTGACGCCGCTCCTGAAGCAGATCCCGGGCTTCGTCACCGGCTCCGGCTTCCCGGACTGGGGCTACCACGGCTACTGGGCGGACGACTTCCACGCGTTGGATCCGCGCTTCGGCACGGAAGAGGACTTCAAGGCGCTGGTGGACGCGGCGCACGCGCGCGGCATCCGCGTGCTCCTGGACGTCGTCTACAACCACCCGGGCTACAACTCGCGCTACCTGAAGGACCACCCGGACTGGCTGCGCTCGGAAGACAAGGGCACCTGTGGTTCGGATGACCTGACGTCGTGCGTGGCGGGCCTGCCGGACTTCAAGACGGAGCGCCCGGAGGTGGCGAAGTACCTGCTGGACGCGCAGATCGACTGGGCGAAGCGCTCCGGCGTGGACGGCTTCCGGCTGGACACCGTGAAGCACGTGTCCCACGACTTCTGGAAGGAGCACCGCCGCCGCACGCGCGCGGAGATCTCTCCGGACTTCTTCCTGCTGGGCGAGCTGTGGGGCGGCGACGTGGAGGGGCTGGCGCCGTACTTCACCACGGACGAGATGGACGCCGGGTTCGACTTCGCCTTCCAGGGCAACGCGCTGGGCTTCGTCCAGGGCCGTGGCCGCACGGTGGCGTTCGACCGCTACCTCCAGTCTCGCGCGAAGGTGACGCCGGGCCACCACCTGTCGCACTTCCTGTCGTCGCACGACGTGGACGGGGCGCTGCACCAGCTGCAGGGCAACGTGCCCCTCTTCCGCCTGGCCGCCACGCTGCAGCTCACCACGACCGGCATCCCCGTCATCTACTACGGCGAGGAAGTGGGCCGCGCGGGCGGTGACTGGCCGCAGAACCGCAGCGACATGCCGTGGGGCAAGCAGGCGGTGAAGCCTGGCGCGGGAAAGAAACGCGACGAGGCATTGCGCGAGTATTACAAGCGCCTCATTGCCATCCGCCGCGCACACCCGGCCCTGTCGCGTGGCACGCACGCGCCGCTCTCCACCGAAGGCGATGTGTATGTCTTCCAGCGGCGCGACGAAGCGTCCGGCGACACGGTGGTGGTGGCGGTGAACCGCGGCAAGACGAAGGGCACGGCTTCGGTGCCGTGGCCGGAAGGTTGGACGGGCGTCGGCGAGGTGGAGGATCTGCTGAACGGAGGGCGGACGAAGGCTGGCGCCACGCTGGACCTGGCGCTTCCGCCGCTGTCCGCGCGCATCCTCGGACGCGTGCCGTGAGGCACCCGGCGGTGCATGCGCAGAACCTGACCCGGACGTGCTGTTGTGACCGGCGCGAGCGGGGCTCTTGCTGGAGAACCTAGATGGCCGGCGTGTCGTTCAAGGACGTGGCGAAGCGGTACGGGGACGTGTCGGTCATCGAGGGGCTCAACCTCGATATCCGCGACCATGAGTTCATGGTCCTCGTGGGGCCGTCCGGTTGCGGCAAGTCCACGGCGCTCCGGATGATCGCCGGCCTGGAGGAGATCTCGGGAGGCACCATCTCCATCGGTGAGCGCGCGGTGAACGCGCTGCCGCCGAAGGACCGGGACGTCTCCATGGTGTTCCAGAACTACGCGCTCTACCCGCACATGTCCGTGCGGCAGAACCTGGAGTTCGGCCTCAAGATCCGCAAGACGCCCAAGCCGGAGATGGACAAGCTGGTGGACGAGGCGGCGGAGATCCTGGGCATCACGCACCTCCTGGACCGCAAGCCCAAGGCGCTGTCCGGCGGCCAGCGTCAGCGCGTGGCCCTGGGCCGCGCCATCGTGCGCAAGCCGGCGGTGTTCCTCTTCGACGAGCCGCTCTCCAACCTGGACGCGAAGCTGCGCGTGCAGATGCGCTCGGAGATCAAGAAGCTCCAGCACCGGCTCCAGGTCACGTCCGTCTACGTCACGCACGACCAGATCGAAGCGATGACCATGGGCCACCGCATCGCGGTGATGAAGGACGGCAAGCTCCAGCAGCTGGGCACCCCGCTGGAGGTCTACGAGAAGCCGGTCAACGTGTTCGTGGCGCAGTTCATCGGCACGCCGCCCATCAACATGCTCACCGCCACGCTGGACGCGGACGGCGCGTCGCTCACGGGTGACGGCTTCAAGCTGCCCGTGCCGCAGAAGCTGCGCGCGGCGACGGCGGGCAAGGGTGGCCGCAAGGTGAAGGTGGGCCTGCGCCCGGACAACGTCCTGCCCGCGGGTACCGTTGCGCGCGGTGAGTCCGCCCCCGCGGAGGCGCGCGTGGAGCTGGTGGAGCCCCTGGGCAACGAGCTCATCGTGCACGCCCGCCTGGGGGACAACCCGCTGGTCTTCCGCCTGCCGCCCCAGGCCACCCCGGAGCCCGGCGCCGCCCTTCCCGTGACGGTGGAGCTGGAGTCCCTGCACCTCTTCGACGCTGAATCCGAGCTGCGGCTTTCCGTTTGATTATCCGGAGGATTTTCCCAATGACGCACCTGCGAACGTTGCTCGCGGCCCTCTGTCTGTGCGCAGTCGGCCTGTTGCCCGTCCCGTCCTTCGCCGCCACGGAGCTGGTGCTCTGGCACGCCTACCGCGCGGAGGAGAAGGCCGCGCTGGAGAAGGTGGTCGCCGAGTACAACAAGGCCAACGAAGGCAAGGTCAAGGTCACCACGCTGGCGGTGCCCTACGACGCCTACGCGGACAAAATCAGCGCCACCGTGCCGCGCGGCAAGGGCCCGGACCTCTTCATCTTCGCGCAGGACCGCCTGGGCGGCTGGATTGAAGCGGGCAACACGGTGGAGCCCATCGACTTCTTCCTGGATGACGCGACGAAGAAGCGCTTCATCCCCACGACGATGGAGGCGATGACCTACCGCGGGACGGCGTACGGCCTGCCGCTGAACTACAAGGTCATCACGCTCATCTACAACAAGAAGCTGGTCCCCACGCCGCCCAAGACGTCCGGCGAGATGGTGACGATGGCCAAGAAGCTCACCGACGCGAAGGCGGGCCGCTTCGGTCTGGCCTACGCGTACAACGACTTCTACTACCACGCGGCGGTGATGAACGGCTTCGGCGGCGGCGTGTTCGACGCGAAGAACGCCCCCACGATGAACTCGCCCGCCAACGTGAAGTCGGTGGAGCAGGTCCTCAAGTGGAAGAACAAGGACGGCATCCTCCCCGCGGAGCCCTCCAGCGCGCTCATCACCTCCCTCTTCAACGAGGGCAAGGCCGCGATGGTGTTCTCCGGCCCGTGGTTCCTGGGCGAGGTCTCCAAGGACGTGGAGTACGGCCTGGCGCGGCTGCCCACGCTGGATGAGAACAAGGGCACGCCGATGAAGCCCTGGATGACGGTGGAGGGCGTGTACGTGGCCGCCCCGTCGAAGAACAAGGAAGCGGCGTACGACTTCGCGAAGTTCCTCACCGACGCGGGCCCCGGCAAGACGCTGGCCCTGGAGGGCCGCCAGAGCCCCGCGAACCAGGCGGTGTACCAGGACGCGAAGGTGTCCGCGGATCCGCTGCTCAAGGCGATGAAGGACCAGGTGGACGTGGCGGTGCCCATGCCCAACCTGCCGGAGATGTCCATGGTCTGGACCCCGGCCACCAGCGCGATGAACACCGTGTTCAAGAACACCGCCACCCCCAAGGCGGCGTTGGACGCGGCCCAGAAGAGCGTGGCGAAGGACGTCGCCGGCCTGCGCAAGAAGTAAGGAGCTGAAGTGAGCCAGAACGCCCCCCAGCAGCCCCCTTCCGCGGCCGGCGCCCCCACGCCGGTCCCCACCGCCCAAGGCAATTCCGCGCCGGACCCTTCGGCTTCGGGACCTGCTGGCCGTGCGGGCGGCTACCGGGGGCGCGTGCTGGTGGGGCTCGCCCTGGCGCTGGGCGTGTCCCTGTTCCTGGCGCACGGCCTGCTCAAGCGCGCCAACGAGGAGCGCGCGGCGGAGCGCGAGCAGCGCACCGCCACCGTGGCCCTCCTGGGGCTGACGGACCTGGTGCAGCGCGCGGGCGGCACGGGCGACGGCGTGAAGGCCGTGGTGGAGGGCTGGCCGGGAGTGCCGGGCAGCTCCGTGCGCGTCATCGCCTTCAGCGGCATCAAGCTGGAGGCGTCCACCTTCCCCAATGACACCGGGGACAAGGCGGCGCCGCGCCGGCTGTCGCGCGAGGAGAAGCCGCTGTACGACCGCGGCCAGCGCCTGCGCACCGCGGTGGAGACGAACCGCGAGGAGGGCAGCGCGCGCAAGGCGGAGGTGGAGTCGGAGCTGCTCGACAACGGCGCGAGCCGGCTGCTCTCCGCGCCCGTGGAGGTGGACGGGCAGGTGGTGGGCTCCGTGGAGTCCCTCACCCCGGCGGTGGTGAACGGTGAAGCGCCTTCCTGGACGCCGGTGCTGCTGGCGTTCCTCTTGCCCCTGGCGGCGTGCGCGGCGGCGGTGTTCGCGCTGTCGCGCCAGGGCGTGCGCGTGGCGGTGGCGGCGGCGCTGTTCCTGGCGGGCCTGGGTGGCTACACCGTCTATTCGCTGCGCGCGCTGGACGCGGAGCTGCGCGAGACGGAGGGCGCGGTCAGCGCGGAGCTGCGCACGCGCGGCGAGAAGGCCCAGGCGCTGATCGCCGCCAACAACCTCAACGCGGAGCCGGCGCTGAAGCCCGGCGCGTGGGACGCGGACGCCATGCGCCGCCCGCTGGGCAAGCTGACGGAGTCCGGCGCGCCGGATGAGGCCAGGCTCGCGGCGGCGGGCGCGCAGGTGCGCGGCAACGCGAGCAAGGCGCTGGGCGCGCTGGGCGTGGTGGGGCTGGCGGTGCTGCTGTTCATCGGCCTGGGCGCGCTGCACCGGGCGGTGGCCACGGCGGTCGAGTTCCGGCAGGCCTACGCATACATCCTGCCCGCCATGGTGGGCATGGTGGTGCTGGTGTTCTTCCCCTTCGCCTACGGCATCACGCTGTCGTTCACGGACGCCAACCTCTACAACAGCAGCCAGCCGCTGTCTGAGTTGTGGGTGGGCTTCCGCAACTACGTGGACATCCTGGGCGACTTCAGCTTCGCGAAGACCGCGGCGGACGGTTCGTGGGTCTTCAACTACCTGAACTTCTATTACACGCTGCTCTTCACCATCGTGTGGACGGTCACGAACGTGACCATCGGCGTGACGGTGGGCCTGCTGCTCGCGCTGGCGCTCAACGTGCCCAATCTGAAGATGCGGCCGGTGTACCGCGTGCTGCTCATCCTGCCGTGGGCCATGCCCAACTACATCACCGCGCTCATCTGGAAGGGCATGTTCCACCAGCAGTTCGGCGTGGTGAACCACGTCATCCGGATGTTCGGTGGGGACGGCCTGGCGTGGTTCGACTCGCCGCTCACGTCGTTCTTCACGGCGCTGGCCACCAACGGCTGGCTGTCCTTCCCGTTCATGATGGTGGTGTCGCTGGGCGCGCTCCAGTCCATCCCGGGTGAACTCTACGAAGCGGCGCGCGTGGACGGCGCCAACCGGTGGCAGCAGTTCACCGCCATCACGCTGCCCGCGCTGAAGCCCGCGCTGGTGCCGGCGGTCATCCTGTCGGTGGTGTGGACCTTCAACATGTTCAACATCATCTTCCTGGTGACGGGCGGCGACCCGGGCGGCTCCACCGAAATCCTGGTCACCCAGGCGTACAAGTTCGCCTTCGAGCGCTACCGCCACGGCTACGCGGCGGCGTACTCCACCGTCATCTTCGGCATCCTGCTGCTCTACAGCATGGTGCAGAACCGCGTGAGCCGCGCCACGGAGGCCGCGTAAATCCCATGGCGCTCTTCTCTGAACGTCGCGAGGGCATCCCCCACCTGCCGCTGCACATGGTGCTGGTGACCTTCACCCTCTTCACCATCTATCCCATCCTCTGGGTGGTGAGCCTGGCCTTCTCCGGCAAGCAGAGCCTGGCCATCGCCACGCTGCCGGAGAACCCCACCTTCTGGGACCGGCTGCGCGCGGTGACGCCCTGGCCGGAGACCTTCAGCGTCTCCAACTTCGCGTCGGTGATGGCGGATCAGCCGTTCGCGAAGTGGATGCTCAACAGCGCCATCGTGGCCATTGGCACCACGGTGCTGGGCGTCTTCATGGCGTGCACGGCGGCGTATGCCTTCAGCCGCTTCAAGTTCCCCGGCCAGCGCGCGGGCATGATGGCGTTCCTCGTGTCCCAGATGTTCCCGGGCACGCTGATGCTCATTCCGCTCTACATCATCCTGGTGCAGTGGCTGGGCCTGGGCAGCAGCCGGCTGGGCCTCATCATCGTGTACGCCACCACGTCCATCCCGTTCAGCGTGTGGATGCTCAAGGGCTACTTCGACACCATCCCCAAGGACCTGGAGGAGGCGGCGCTGATGGACGGCGCGTCTCCGGGGCGCATCTTCTGGAGCATCATCCTGCCGCTGGCCAAGCCCGCGGTGGCGGTGACGGCGCTGTTCAGCTTCATGACGGCGTGGAACGAGTTCATCCTCGCGGCGACGTTCATGGACCAGGAAGCCATGTACACGGCGCCGGTGGGCCTGCGCTTCTTCGTGGGCGGCTTCAGCCAGCAGTGGGGCTACTTCGCGGCCGGCTCCATCATCGTGTCCGTGCCCGTCGTGTTCCTCTTCCTCTTCCTGCAGAAGTACCTCGTCTCCGGGCTCACCGCCGGTGGCGTGAAGGGTTAGTCCCGCGGTCTTTCTTCGCAGTCCTTTCGTCTGTCGTTGCAAGGAGCAAGCACCCCCATGATCAACCCCCGCATCGCAGTCCTCACCCTGGCCGCTTCCCTGTCCGCGGCGCCGGCCCTGGCCGAGAAGGTGCAGTTCAAGGACCCCACCGGCGACGACAAGGGTCCCGGCAAGTACACCTACCCGACGGACCCCGTGTACAAGCCGGGCTCGTTCGACCTGACCGGCTTCAAGCTGGACCAGGGCGGCAACAAGACGGACGTGGAGATCCAGCTGAAGGCGTCGCTGGAGAACCCCTGGAAGATGGCGGACGGCTTCTCCGTGCAGGAGGTCTTCATCTTCATCGACACGGACCACAAGGTCGGCAGCGGCTTCACGGACAGCCCCCCGGGCCTGAACGTCTCCTTCGCGCCGGAAGACGCGTGGGACAAGGTCATCATCATCTCGCCGCAGGGCTCGTCGCGCGTGCGCGCGGAGGCCAACAACAAGGCCGGCGCGATGAAGGGCGCCGTCGTGGTGCCCACCAAGGTGCGCGCCTCCGGCAACAAGATCACCGCCACGGTCATGAACTCCGACCTGGGCGCCGGTGACCCCTCCACCTGGGGCTACCAGGTCGTGATGCAGTCCAACGAGGGCTTCCCCGCGGACAACGACCTGCTCACCCGCCGCGTCAACGAGTACGAGGGCCAGCACCGCTTCGGCGGCGGCTCCGACTTCAACTGCGATCCGCACGTGATCGACGTGCTCGCGGGTCAGGGCAAGGGCGACAGCTCTGAAATCAAGGCTCAGTACGACATGCTCGCGTACGAGTGCGCGGGTGACGGCTCCGCCACGAAGAAGGCCACGCTGAAGATGGTCTCCGGCCCGAAGCGCCCGGCGGCGCAGGGTGGCGCGGCGGCGGCTCCGGCCCCGGCTCCCGAGGCGGCGCCCGCGGCTCCGGCCCCGGCTCCGGCGCCCACGCCGGCCGCCCCCGCTGGAACGACGGTCGCTCCGGCGCCGACGACGGCCACGCCGACGAAGTAGCCGGTGGCGGACTGTTCAAAACAGTCCGTTTCAAGGTTTGATGCAACACGGGGAGGGCTGCCGTGGAGACCCCGCGGCGGCCCGGGAGAGGGGATGACCCCCCTCTGGTTCAAAGCTTTCTGAGAAGGGTTTTCCGGACATCATGAAGAATCGCAAGAACGTGGTGCGGGGAGCGTGTGCGCTCACCGTTGCGGTCGGCCTCATTCCCGGGGCGGCCATGGCGCAGGACAGCGGCCCCAAGCTCACCATTGGTGGCACGACCTATACGAAGTACCTCTGGGGCACGCAGCGCGACCAGGGCGCGCTGTACAACTTCACCACGGTGCCCGGTGAAGGCTACGGCGACAACGGCATCGGCACGGAGCTGGAGCTCCTGCTGAACGCGAAGATCTCCCCGCAGGTGGAGGTCAACGGCCGCATCCACAGCCGCTTCAACCAGAACTTCTGGACGAACTTCGGCGGCTTTGGCGGCAGCAACACGGCGACCAACTGCACCGCGGGCGACTGCGGCGAGTTCGACCCGCGCTCCAACCAGTACATCAAGCTGCGCGGCCTGTCCGTGACGCTGCGTCCGGGCTACCTCATCGACTCGGCGCTCATCGGCGCGACGGACCTGGGCCAGTTCGACCCGTTCGTCATCGGCCGCGTCCGTTACATCGACCGCGACAACGCGGCGGCCATCATGCTGCAGGGCTCCAACTTCGACCGGAAGCTCACGTGGGACGCGGCGCGCATCTCGCTGCCGCGCTTGTGGGCGGGCCCGAACTTCAGCACGGGCGCCTTCCACGCGCGGGACGCGGCGTACGGCTTCCAGGCGAAGGTCACCCCGAACGAGCTCTTCGACGTGGGCGGCATCTTCCAGTACGCCAACGACCAGGAGATCAACGCGGAGGACACGAACCTGGACGACGGCCGCGACCTGACCCCGCGCTACCGCAACGGCGTGGGCGGTCTGAAGGCGGGCCTGCACATGGGCTCGTGGCTGGACGTGCGCGGCGCCGCGTATACGTCGTACTCCAACGCGGACCCGGTGCTGTCGCCCAAGAGCTTCGGCGTGGGCGGCTACAGCCCGGTGCTGGCCGGCCGTCACACGGACCAGACGTACATGCTGAACGCGTCCCTCAACGACCCGCTGGACGTGGGCCTGTCGCTGAACCTGCAGCTGTTCAGCATTGGCGCGGAGTACATGGCGGTCATGGCCAGCCGCCGCGAGGCGGACGTGCTCCTCACGGAGGGCCACGACGGCAGCTTCGCGTTCCCCGGCCCGTCCAACGCATCCTACGGCGTCTACAAGGGCAACCCCACCCGCATCGGCTACGGCGGCTGGACGAGCGAGGCCCAGCAGGTCGCCACGCTCAACGTGGACAACGACTTCACGGACTTCGACGAGCCCATGGCGGAGACGGCCATCGGCTGGAAGGGCGTGACGGCGAACCCGGTCTACACGAACGGCTCGCTGGAGGTGGGCGGTGAGTATTCCTTCATCACCTACAACACCAACTGGCAGGCGTACGGCAGCGCCGACAAGGCGCTGGGTGACAGCCCGTTCCCCGGCACGGAGCTGGACTCCGGCGTGGGCCACAACTTCCGCACGGCCTACCAGCCCTTCCAGGACAAGAAGACGCACCTGGTCGCGCTGCGCGCCAGGTACGTGGTGGACGTGCTGAAGGGCATCGATGTGTTCGGCAAGTTCAAGTACATCCACGAGACGGACAAGCGCATGAACGACCCGCGCTTCCTGCCGTTCCAGTCGGGTGCTTGCGCGGGCGGCGGCGTGGCGTGCGACAACACGCTCATCAACGAGTACAGCGCCGGCAACAGCACGTCCGACCTGTACCGCAACCCGAACGTCATCACGAACAGCCAGGGCGACACGGGCTACCAGTTCAAGCCGTTCGACAACATCGCGGACGACGACCGCCTGCTGGACTACACGACGTTCACGGCCGGCGCGGGCTACCAGTTCACGGATGACCTGTACGTGTCCGCCAGCTACTCCAAGTTCTTCGCGGACCTGCTGGACGGCAACACGGCGTTCCAAGCGTACGGCAACCACGAGATGGCGTCCGGCAAGCACAACAAGAACCAGGTGCTGGTCAAGGCGCGCTACATCCTGTCCGGCGTTGAGTTCGGTCTGGAGGGCCAGTACGCGTTCGGCACCTTCCGTCCTGACTTCGGTGACGGCTACGTGGTGCAGTACGCGGACGACACCATCGCGGCCGACCACAACGTGGCGGTGGGTTCGCGCGGCTTCACCAACCGCAACGGCGGCTGGAACAGCCTGGAAGAGCGCAACTTCGACCACATGCGCGTCAAGGCGTTCATGAAGGCGCAGTTCTAGTCACCGCGCGTCCCGCTTCAGGCGGGGCACGGGGTTGATGAGAGAGGGAGCCCGGGGCGCCGTGAAGGCACTCCGGGCTCCTTGCGTTTGGGGCACCGCGCGGTACACCTGGACGGGCCGTCCCTTCGTGCATGAGGTGCCCTTCCATGTTCGTGCGTTCCCGCGTGTCCGCGCTCCTGCTCGCCTGCTCCCTGGCCGCGTGTTCTGGCGGCAAGACGCGCGAGGACGCGCTGCTGTTCCGGCTGACGGATCCGGTGGGGGATGACCACGGCGACGGCGAGCTGGTGTATCCGCGCCGGAGCGACCTGGGGCGTGGGGACCTGGACGTGGTGTCGGTGGCGGCGTTCGCGGATGGAGCGGCGACGCGGTTCGAGGTGACGTTCGCGCACCCCATCGCGAGGCCGTCGCGCGCGCAGTCCGTGGACCTGGAGGGCGCGACGGTCGCGGAGCGGGCTCGGCACGGCTTCTACACGTTCAACGTGGACCTGTACGTGGATCAGGACCGGGTGCCCGGCTCCGGGCGCACGGACACGTTGCCGGGGCGCGGGCTCACGCTGGCGGCGGACTCGGGGTGGGAGAAGGCGGTGGTGCTGACGCCGCGCCCCTATGAGGCGCGTGAGGCCCTGCGCAAGACCTGGCGGCAAGCGGCGCTGGATGCGTACGAGAAGAAGACCGGGGGGATTGGCGGCAAGGTGGAGGCGGAGCTGAACGCGGCCACGGAGCAGGAGCTGGAGGCGCGGGTGTTCTTCCCCACCATCATCCAGGTGAGCGGGCGCACGGTGGTGTTCCAGGTGCCGGACCGCTTCCTGGGCGGACACGCGAGCGCGGACTGGGGCTACGGCGTGGCGGTGACGGGCGCGACCATCGAGCGGCGCGTGGCGCTGGGCGGGATGTTCGGTGGGGACACGAACGCGAACCCGCGGCTGATGGCGATGAGCATCGTGCCCGGGGAGCCGCCGTCCGCCGACCGCTTCGGCGGTGGGCGCAAGGGTGACCCGGCGCAGTCTCCGGTGGTGGACCTGTTGGTGGCGCCGGGCATCACGCAGGAGGAGGTGCTGGGGCCCACGAAGCCGGCGTGGAGCGCGGTGGTGCCGTCTGGAAAGGCCGTGGCTGCTCCGGAGGCGGGGCCGGTGGAGGACGCCGGTGTGCCCGTGGAGGTGCAGGATGCGGGGACCGTGGCCGAGGATGCCGGGGTCGTGGGTCCGTCGTCGCCCGCCCCGTGACGGCCGGTTGCCGCGCCGTGCGCGGGAGGTCCTGGTTGCGGTGAGTCCGCGCGGCCGAGGATGGGGGCCTTGGAGGCATCCATGTCCTCGTGCCGGAGCTGGGCGGTCGCGGTGCTGCTGTTGCTGCTGGGCACGGGGTGTTCAGCGACGCGCGGAGTCCGGCTGAAGACGGGGCAGGGTGCTCCGGTCGTCCATGTGCCTCGGGCGGAGGTCGAGCCCGTGGAGTTGGACGAGGACGCGTTCACGGGCGCGGTGCGGACGCTGGCGGAGGATGCGCCGGTGTCCCCTCGTCCTCGTGAGGACGCGTATCGGCTGTTCGCGGGCACGTTCTCCTCGAAGGCCTATGCCCATGTGCGTGGACGCTTGGGGGTGGTCTCCGTGGAGGAGCCTGCGCGTGCCCGGCTGCTGGTGGAGGATGACGGCCGGGAGTTGGTGAGCGCTTATGGGCGGTGGTGCCAGCGCAAGCAGACACCGGGGGACTGTCTTCAACTGCTGGAGGCGGGTTCCACGCTGGATGAGGGCGGGCGGCGTTCGCTGGCGTTCGCCATCGCGCTGGACTCGGTGTGGGAAGAGACGTCGGAAGCGCTGGTGGGGATGACGGACCGGCGCGCGGTGCTCACCACCATCGTCGCGACGAGCACCGTGTACCTGGCGCTGTGGTTGCTGCCCGAGCCCGTGTCGAAGGGCATCGCGGCGACGATGACGGTGGTGCTCATCGCCTACCTGGGCATCGACACGGTGTGGAACCTCATCCAGGGATGGATCGAGTTGTCCGAACACGCGCGTGTCGCCCGGACGTTCGATGCGCTTCGAGACGCGGGGGCGGAGTACGGCGAGGTGATGGGGAAGAACGCGGCGCGGGCGTTCGTGATGCTGGCGCTGGCGGCGGTGGGGAGCACGGCGGAGACGTTCGCGGCGAAGGTCGCCACGCTCCCGGGTTCAGGGCAGGCCTCGCTGGTGGCCGCGGAGATGGGGGGCTTCCGGCTGGGCGCGGCGGCGCAGGTGGAGTCCGCGGCCGTGTCCTCCGAGGGCGTCGTCACGCTGGTGCTGGCTCCGAACGCGGTGGCCATGTCCGCGCGGGATGACAAGGGGCCTGTCGCGACGGGGGTGGATGCAAAGGGGCAGGAGCACCACATCGCATCCAACAAGTTCTGGAACGCTACGAACCGCGGTGGCCCGTGGTCGCCCGAGTTCCAGAAGATCTTCGACAAGGCGGGAATGTCGCTCGATGACGTCGCGAACAAGGTGTCCGTGCCAGGGCATAGAGGCCCGCATCCAGAGGCGTACCACCGTAGGGTGTTCACAACTTTGAGGGATGCGACGGCAACGTGCCGAACCATGCAAGACTGCCGCGCCTCGTTGACGAAAGCACTGCGGAGACTCGCAACTGAGATTCAAGAAAAGGGGTCCGACTTGAATCGTTGGGTCACCGGCTTGGAGTGACATAGGAGTGTCATCCATGGCGAAGAACTACTTCGACCTCTACGCGCGCGTCGCGGAAGGACTCTGGTGCCTGGGGCATCCGCTCGACGCTCAGAGGCGAGAGCTCGATGATCCCTGGCAATTCAGTATCGGCGAACCCGCCCACTTCAAGGGACAGATCAAGCTTCCCCTGGACCTGGAGGGAGAATCCCGTGACTTCTCCCACGCGGCGTTCGGTACTCCGGTGGTCAATGCGAAGCTGGCCGCCCTCTTCCAGGAGCTGGCTCCCAATGACATCGAGTTGATTCCCGTCGAGGTCGATTCCCATGAAGGGCCGTACTTCATCCTCAACGTCCTCCGTAAGTTCACATGCATTGATACCGAGGCTTCCGCGGAGGTGGACTACTGGACCGAGGAGGATGGGCTTCCTGAAAAGGTTGGGAAGCTCTTCTCCATCTCGGGCATGCGTATCGATCCGTCGAAGGTAAGCGACGCCAACGTGTTCCGCCCGTCGGAGTGGAAGGGCTCGCTCATCGTCTCCGAGGAGATCAAGGACGCGATGGATCGCTCGGGCATCACGGGTGCGGTCTTCGAATCGGTCACGGGGCCGCCGACCTTCGATCCTGTTCGGCGCGCGGAGACGAAGAGACGTGCCGAGTTGTGGCATCAGGCTCGCAACGCTCGTGCAGCTGAGTGGCGCGGGCTCGGCACCATGTCCGACGACCTCTACATCCCTCCTGTCGTGGGCGGTCCGTGGCCCGGCGAGCGTCAGAACTGGATCGCCGTCCGTCGTCCTGACGGCGGCATGCTCATCGTGACCGACGGCCTGTCCGACCCGTTCAACAACATCCTGGACCGGCCCACCGTCGGCTTCGGACTGGAGCTCGCCATTGAGACCCCCGAGCCGCTGGGGGAGGTGTGGAAGAGCTGGCCGGTGCACCTGCTCGAACGCGTCGCCTATGAGGTCGCCGAGTTCGAGAAGCTCCGTGTCTCCCTGGCCAACGGCACGCTGTCCATGGAGGTCGACGGCGTGGGCATGCCTGAAACCCTCGTCACCCCCGAGGGCCGGGTGGCCGTGCTCATCGGCATGGAGACGGACTCGCTGCCCTCTCGCTTCACGCTCCCCGGGGGCGAGGTCCGGCTCCTCACCGTGAAGGTGCTGATGCCCGCGGAGCTGAAGTGGCTGCTCCAGCAGGGCAAGGGCGCGGCGGCGGAGCTCATCCGCCGCTTCAAGGCCGCGGGAGAGACGCACCTCTCCCGCTCGTGGCGTCAGCCCGTCGTCAGCTAGGGGCTGTCCCTGATCTCCGGCCCGAAAATCAACCTGGTGGATCAAACACGGGCGTTGGACCCGGCCTTGAGGGGCACCAGGAGGTTGCCAGCCAGCGTCAGGCATGATCAACGCTGGCTGTGCGCCGACATGAACTGAGCGATGCCGAGTGGAGCCGCATCAAGCCCTTGCTGGGCTCGCGTAGCGGCCCACCCTCGAAGCGAGGGGACCGCGACTTCATCAACGCCGTCATCTGGCGCGTGAAGACTGGGGTGCAATGGCGGGACCTTCCGGAGCGATTCGGCCACTGGAAGACCGTCTACAACCGCTTCCACCGCTGGGCGCAAGTCGGGCGCTGGGAAGCCATCTTCAAGGCCCTGCGACTTCCGGTGGATGAGCTCGGCTCGCTGGCAGACGCTTCCGTCGTCCGGGCGCATCAGGACGCCTCGGGCGGAAAAGGGGGGTCCGAAGAAATGCTCTGGGGCGTTCTCGAGGAGGTTTTTCAACGAAAGTTCACGCCGTCACAACGGCGGGCGGTAAGCCGCTCCACCTCGAAATAACGCCCGGCCAGCAACATGAGTCCACGATGGCCGAGGAGTTGTTGGTGCACGCCGAGGGCAAGGCCTTCATCGCGGACACCGGTTACGACGCAGAGCGCATTCGCGCCAACGCCCTGAAGGTGGGAATGACGCCTGTCATTCATCCCCATCCCAGCAGGAAGCAACCGCCTGCGCTGGACCGCACCCTCTATCGGTTGCGCTACCGGGTGGAGTGCTTCTTCCACGACCTCAAGCGCTTTCGGGCTGCGGCCACCCGCTACGACAAGACGGCGAAGAGCTACCTCGCCGTCCTGCACGTTGCTTCCATGCTTCTTTGGCTGCGGTAATCAGGGACAGCCCCTAGCGCAGCCGCCAGATGCCCGTGGAGCGCGCCGGGATGCTGGCCTTCCACGCTCCCGTGCCTCCCGCGAGCTGCGTCACTCCGGGGTCCACGAACAGCGGCTCCGCCGTGGTGGCCTCCACGTCGAAGGGGCCCACCGACTCCTGCGTGGTGGAGAAGTTGTGGACCACCAGCACCTGCTCGTCGTCCAACGTCCTCACGAACGCGAGCGTCCGTGACACACCTGTCGTCGCCGTGAACAGCCGCAGGCCTCCGTTTCGCAACGCCTCCGAGCCCTGGCGCGCGTGGATGAGCGAGCGGTAGCGCGACAACAGTGACCCCGGGTTGCGCTGCTGCGCCTCCACGTTCGCCGTCTCCCTTCCGCTGGAGAACGCGTACCAGGGCGAGCCCGTGGTGAAGCCTCCTCCCGCCGCGGCGCTCCAGGGCATCGGCGTGCGCTTGGACTCGTCGTTGTTGGCGTTGCCGTTCCCCAGGCCCACCTCTTCGCCGTAGTAGAGGAACGGCGCTCCCGGCAGCGTCAGCAGCACCGCCGCCGCCAGCCCCAGCTTCGCCCCGTCGTTGGCGAACTGCGTCGCCAGCCGCACGTGGTCGTGGTTGGTGAGGAAGGGCGCGTCCGCCACGCCGGCCGGATAGTTGTTCTTCATCTCCAGCAGCTTCGCCGCCACGCCCCCGCCGTTGCCCGCGTGGATGCCTTCAATCAGCCGCGTGGACATGGGGAAGTTGAAGTTGAGCGGCAGCTCGTCCCCGCCCGGCAGCGTCGCCGTGGAGCCGTAGTACTTCGCCACCGAGGGTGTCTCGCTCCAGTTCTCGCCCACCAGCACCGCGTCCGGCTTCACCGAACGCACGTGCGCGGAGAACTCCTTCCAGAACGCGTGCGTCTCCGGCGTGTCCGCCTGCCCCGCGCCGCCGCCCGTCTCGATGAGGTAGCGCGCGGCATCCAGCCGGAAGCCGTCCACGCCGCGCTGGAGCCACAGCGTCGCCAGGCGCTTCATCTCCTCGCGCACCGCGGGCGTCTGCAGGTTCAGGTCCGGCATGCCTCCCCAGAAGGCGCCGTAGTACCAACCGCTGTCCTGCCGATGCCACGTGCTGGTTTGCGAGTAGAGGTCCCAGGGCTGCTTCCAGCCCGGGTCGCTCGCGCGCCACTGGTACCAGTCCCGCTTCGGCGACTGCGCCGAGGACGCCGAATCCACGAACCACGGATGCGCTGCGCTGGTGTGGTTGATGACGAAGTCGAGGATGACGCGCATGCCCCGGCGGTGCGCCTCGTCACACAGCCGCTGCAGGTCCTCCAGCGAGCCGTACGCCGTCTGGATGCGCTCGTAATCCGTCACGTCGTAGCCGTGGTAGCTGGGTGACGCGAACACCGGCATCAACCACAGCGCATCCACGCCCAGGTCGTCCGTCGTCGCCGGGTTGCCGTCGTTCAGGTAGTCCAGCCGCGAGATGAGCCCCGGCAGGTCTCCCACTCCGTCGCCGTTGGAGTCCTGGAAGCTGCGGACGAACACCTCGTAGAACACCGCGCCCCGGTACCACGCGTCTCCCGCAGGCGCGGCGAGCGTGATGCTTCCAGGCGCGGACGGAGCTGGCGCGGGCGTTGGCGAAGAACCGGCGCAAGCCGACAGCAGGGCCGCGCTGCAGAGTGAGAGTCCGCGGAGGGGGCGCATGGCGTCTTCCTCTAACAGCGAACGTTCCACGCGGGCCAGCGCCCCCCCCGGATGAAGCGCGCTCACCCGGACGGTAGGCTTGTGGCCAACATGTCTCACCCCTCGCGCCGCCTTCATTCCCTGCATATCCGGCAGGGGCACCCGGACTTCCTCGACCTTCCGTGGGAGCTGCCGCTGGAGGCGTGGACGGAGCGTTCACCGCGCGTGGTGGAGGTGCCGCGCGGTCTGTCCCGGCACGTGGTGGTGTTCGTCAGCTACGGCGCCACCATCTACGCCTTCAAGGAGACGCCCGCGCGCGTGGCGCAGCGCGAGTACGACCTCCGTGGTTCCTGTCCGAGCGCGCGAAGCGCGACGTGGGTCTGGACGCCGCCGTGCAGGACTACGTGACGCTCAGCCGCAAGCAGCCCGGCATCGCGCCGCTCCTGGAGGATGCGTCGCGGAAGACGACGGACCTGTAGCCCCGCGGGTCACAGAATCGCTGGGGCTGTGACACCCAATGCCACACATCCGTACCAGGGGGCCTGCTCCTGCGTTCCCAGGCGCACGGAGAGTCATTGGCATATCTGGTGAATGCGGGCGCTGGCCGTCTTCCTGGGATTTCCCCCGGAGCCTGTCAGGAGCACCCCCCATGCGTCTGTTCCGCCGTCTTGCCCACTCGGGTCTCGCCACGCTGTTCGTCCTGGCCCTTCCGCTCGCGCAGGCGCAGGCGCAGGACTGTGTCCAGTTCTCCGGGATGAAGCACTGCGCGACGGGCGCCGCGAAGCTGGTGGTGGAGGGCAAGGAACTGCTCGTCCAGTCCGCTGACACGTCCGGCAAGGACGGCGTGGTCGTGGACACCGCGCAGGCCAAGGGCTGGAGCGCGGCGCTAGCCCACGAGCCCTCCGGCGAGGCCCGGGAGACGACCGTCAAGACGGTCATCTCGGACGGCAAGGTGGTCGCCGCCTCCGTCGTCACGGAGACGTCTGAAGGGCAGGAGTTCGCGGCGAGCTTCGTGGACGCGAACGGCAAGCCGACCACCTACTCTGCGATGGTGTTCCGCGAGGGCCAGCTCGTGGCCTCCGTGAGCGGAATTTCCAGCGGCTCCGTGGGAGCCAGGTCCGTCGCGGGATTCGGCAAGAAGAGCTGCACCACCCTGACCTACAAGGCGTGCATGAAGCTGTGCCTGGGCGGTCCCATCGAATGCGCCTACTGCAAGGTCCCGTGCATCGGCAGCGTGAACCAGGAGGAGTGGGTGCTCAGCAACGGCAAGTATCCCTACCTCGACTTCTCGCTCCAGTCGCCCTTCGGCGCCTTCTCCGTGGGGGACGTCGCCAAGGCGGCTCCGCAGATCGTCGTGGGGGACCAGCTGGTGCTGATCTCCGACGTTCCGAGTGAGGGTGCCCAGGGCATCGACCAGGTGCTCGTGCAGAGCACGGCGAAGACGGTGTCGCTCTCCAACGAGACCGTGTCCCGGTAACCCGCTGTCCCGGCCGCCCTTCCGCCATGCACGCGGCGGGAGGGCGTCAACGGCAGACGCGGATGGGCGGCTCGATGAGGAACGGCTCGGTGGCGTTCGGGTCGTCCGGGTCGAACGCGGGCGACATGGGCCCCGCGCCGGTGGGCTTCCACTTGCGCGGCACGCGCTCCAGGCCCACGGGGTAGATGGTCAGCGCCCCGTCCTTGCCAATGCGCATGCGCAGGAAGTTCTTCCAATCCGGCAGCGCGAGCGACCCGAAGGCTTCATTGGAGTGCGCTCCAAAGAAGTTCACGCTCAGCCAGAGGTACAGGCCGGTGATGAACGGGCCCACGAGGAAGCCGCCCACGAAGGTGAACGCGGAGGAGAAGAAGAACTTGCCCGCGAGGTGCAGCCAGCCGTCCGCGCAGTGCGCGCCATCCGGTGACAGCACCGGACACACGCCCAGCTTGCTCACCGTGAAGTACGTGGCACCCCACGCGACGAAGAACGCCGCCACGATGTGCGCCACGCCGTGCAGGCTGCCCAGGAGCGCGCGCCATTTCCCCAGCGCCGCGTCCGCCAGCCCCGCGAGTCCTCCCACCGTCACCATGCCGAGGATGAGCGTCCACGGCCGGTTGACCATGCTGTTGGCCACCGCCGTCACCACCTCTGGCAGGCGGGAGATGCCCAGCGAGCCGACCTCCGCGTAGGCCGCCAGCGCGAGCAGCAGGTACCACAGGCCGGTGATGAGCCCGAACAGCGGGCTGTAGCGGATGAGGAACAGGTTCTTGCGCGCGAGCTTCCGGGACGTGGCTTCGTCCGGGAAGCTCTTGCGCAGCGTGGAGCCGTCGCGCAGCACCGGCGCCGCGGGCGCGTGCGTGGGGTGCATGAAGGCGCCGCCTCCGCCCGCGGTGATGCGGTGCTGGCCGGTGTCGTCCTCGTGCCGGCGGTAGTGGTGCAGGTCCCCCGCCAGGAACACGGCGATGCGCCGCCCGAGCACCTTCTCCTCCAGGTACTCCAGGTTGTTCTCCAGGTAGCTGCCCTTGGTGCGCCGCGCGGCCGCGGCCAGCACCCACGCCGGCTCCGCGTTGCAGAGGATGACGCGGTCGTCCGGGCCCATCTGCTCCGCGACCTGGCGGAAGTACTCCACCTGGGGCACGTCGATGTCGCTGTTGAGCTGCACGTCCGTGCCGATGAGCCACCAGTTCTTCGGCAGCTTCAGCGCGAAGTAGCTGCGGCTCTGCCGCGTGCGGCGCCCGGCCAGCCAGCGCTGCGCGCAGAACAACCGCATGAAGGCGGACAGGCCGTCATACCAGTCGTGATTGCCCGGGATGACGAACAGGTCCGGGTGGGGCGCCTGCGAGCGGCGCATGGCGGCCTCGTAGGGCTGCACGGTGCGCTTCTCGTACGTCTCGCGGCTGGCGCCCGGGTAGACCTCGTCACCGCCGAACACCAGCACGCGGCCTCGCGGCGTGACGTGCGCGGTCTTGCCGTCCTCTTCCGGCAGCCGCAGCTCCGGCAGCGCCAGCAGGCGCGCCACCGCGTAGGTGGAGTCCCAGCCGTCACCGATGTCGGAGACGTAGTCGAGCCAGAAGTCGCCGTCCGCGCCGGACTCCTCCGAATAGTCGAAGTAGGGCTGCTGCGGCCGCACCACCGCTTCGATGAGCCGGTGATCCGCGCGCGCGCCGAACACCGTGGCCACCACCGCGTCCAGGCCCGTGCGCAGCACCTGCCCGGGGTGCAGCCAGCGCACCATGTCCGCGTGCTTCTGGGGCCTGGTGGCCGTGGCGGTGCCGCGCTCGCGCACCAGGTGCGGCGGAGGCGTGGGGCCCGGCTCTTCCCAGGGCGCGGGCGGGTCGTAGCGGCGGTCCCCCTGGGGCCGCGTGGGCTCACCGGCCATCGCGGGGACCCCGGACGGCGGAGGGAAGGGATGGGACAGCGGCGGGCGGCGCCAGCGTGGACCGGAGAGCCATGGACCCCTGGCTTAGCATGCCTGCGCGGGACTCCTGGAGGGCAGGCAGGCGTGGTTTCCGTTCCCTGGCGGGATGGTCCCTGCGACCCTGGGGGGCATGTCGAACGCCTCCCTGAAGGACTTCCCCGTCGTCGTGAGCTTCCCGGTGCACTGGAGCGAGATGGACGCGTACGGGCACGTCAACAATGCCCGCACGTTCACCTGGTTCGAGTCCGCGCGCATCGCGTACATGGCCCGCATCGGGCTGGTGGGGCCGTCCGCCGCGGGCGCGGACACGACGATGGCGGACGGGGTGGGGCCCATCCTGGCCAACACGCACGCGGACTACCTCAAGCCGGTGGTGTTCCCGGTGAACCTGGTGGCGGGCGCGCGCGTCACGCGCGTGGGCAATTCCTCCATCACCTTCGAGCACGTGGTGGCGGGCGCGGACGACGGGGTGCTCTACACGCGCGGCGGCTCCATCGTCGTGACGCTGCGCTACGCCACGAATGAGAAGGTCCCGGTTCCGCCAGCGGTGCGTGCGGCCATCGAGAAGCTGGAGGGGAGAGGCTAGCCTGAGGGTATCGCTGGGTGGCAGTTGGCCTTGGTCCAGGGTCCAACAGCACCGGTGCCCGAGCGACGGGTACGCTGACGCGGAGCGACTCATGTCCCCCACTCCTTCCGCCCATCCCCACCCCCGCACCGCCAACCCCTTCACCGCGGACGTGGAGGCCGTAGGCCGCATCGACGCGGTGAAGACGGTGCTGCGCGTGCTGACGCGCACCACGGGGCTGCGCCTGGCGGTGGTGGCGCGCGTGACGCCGGAGTCGTGGACGTGCTGCGCGGTGCTGGACGAGATGGGCTTCGGGCTGAAGGCCGGAGACACGCTGGCCGTCAGCACCACGTTCTGCAACACGGTGCGGACCCTGGGGACCCCGCTGAAGGTGAACCGCGCGAGCACGGATCCGCGCTTCGCGGACCACCCCGCGCCGAAGATGTACAACGTGGAGAGCTACGTCGCGGTGCCGCTGTACCGGCGCAGCGGGGAGTTCTTCGGCGTGTTGTGCGCGCTGGATTCGAACCCGGCGGACCTCTCCGACGAGGTGCTGGAGACCTTCCGCCACCTGGGCGACCTGGTGGGCTACCAGCTGGAACAGGAGGAGACGCTGTCGGATCGCGACTCGCAGTTGATGGGCGCCCAGGAGGCGTCGGTCCTGCGCGAGCAGCTGATGGGCATTGTCAGCCACGACCTGCGCAACCCGCTCAACGCCATCTCGCTGGCGGCGGCGACGCTGATGCGCAGGACGGACCTGGATGACCGAGCGCGCCGGGGGCTGAGGCGCATCCTCGATTCATCGGACCGGGCGAACCGGCTCATCCGCGACCTGCTGGACTTCACCCACGTGCGCACGGGCATGGCCCTGCCGGTGAAGCCCCAGCCCATGAGCCTGCATGAAGTCGCCGAGCAGGTGGTGGACGAGGTGAGGCTCACCGCGCAGGGACGCTCGCTGGACCTGGTGTGCGAGGGCTGCGGGAAGGGGCGCTGGGATCCGGATCGCATCGCGCAGGTGCTGACCAACCTGCTCACCAACGCCGTGCAGTACAGCGAGCAGGATGCCTTGATTCGCGTGGAGGTGCGCGGGGACGAGCGGGAGGTGGTGCTGGCGGTGACGAACCCGGGGACGCCCATTCTGCCCGCGCTGCTGCCCGTGCTCTTCGAGCCGATGACCCGGGGCACCACCGAGGGCAGCGAGCACCGCAGCGTGGGGCTGGGGCTCTTCATCGTGAATCAGATCGTCCGCGCGCACGGCGGCGTGGTGGACGTGGTGTCCACCGCGGAAGCGGGCACCACCTTCCGCGTGCACCTGCCTCGCGGCTGTTGATCAGCCCGTGCCCAGCGGGTGCATCCGCACCGCGCAGAGCAGCTCCGCCACGCGCTCGGGTGCGGGTGGCACCGGGCCCACCTTCGCGAGCTTCGCCGCCGCGAAGGCCGTGCTCCTCCGGGCGCAGGTCTCCAGGTCGTGGCCTTCCAGCCTCGCCGCCAGCACTCCGGCAACCAGCGCGTCCCCCGCGCCCACCGTGCTCGCCACCTCCACGGGGGGCGGCAGGGCCCGCCAGGCGCCATCGTCCGACACGAAGACGGCGCCGTCCGCTCCCAGCGACACCACCACCAGCCCGATGCCTGTCGCGTGCAGCTCGCGTGCGGCTCGCGCGATGTCGCCCGCGTTCCTCAGGGGGCGTTCGACCAGCTCTTCCAGTTCGTGGGCGTTGGGCTTCACGAAGTCCGGCTTCGCGGCCACCGCGTGGCGCAGCGGCGCTCCGCTCGTGTCCACCGCCACCCGCGCGCCCCTGGCTCGCAAGCGCTCCGTCAGCGTGGCGTAGATGGACGCGGGCACTCCCGCCGGCACGCTGCCTGACAGCACGAAGCAGCAGTTCTCCTCCACGAGCGCATCCAACGTCGCCATCAGCGCGCCCAGGGCCTCCTCTGGCACGCGCAGGCCCGGCAGGTTCAGGTCCGTCACCGCGCCGCCCGTGCGGTCCACGACCTTGATGTTCACGCGGCTGGAGCCCGGCAGCCGGAGGCAGCGGTCCTGGATGCCTCGTTCGCGGAACAACGTCTCGAACAGCGGCACCGTGTCCTCGCCCAGGAAGCCCGTGGCCGTCACCGGCCTCGTGCCTTGCGTGAGGAACGCCGCCACGTTGATGCCCTTGCCTCCCGGCGTGCGCGTCTCCGCCACCACGCGGTTCACCGCGCCCGCCGTGAACCCCGGACACTCCAGCGTCTGGTCGATGGCCGCGTTCAACGTGACCGTCACCACGCCCGGCTTCGTCGGCCTCATGCCATTGCTTCCTTTCGCGCCAGCAGGTCGCGCACCAGGCCCCGCACCTCGGCGGCGCTGACGCACTCCAGCGCGCGCCGGGCCACCGCTTCCGCGTCCGCCATCGAGATGCCCCGCAGCAGCGCCTTCACCGCCGGGATGCTGGGGATGGCCACGCTCAGCTCCGTGACGCCCAGACCGGACAGCACCACCGCGCCGGACGGGTCGCCCGCGATGCCGCCGCACGCGCCCACCCAGATGCCCGCCCGCCTCGCCGCCTTCACGGTGAGGTCCACCATGCGCAACACCGCCGGGTGCAGCCCGTCCGCCTGGGACGCGAGCACCGGATGCCGCCGGTCCATCGCCAGCACGTACTGCGTCAGGTCATTGGTCCCGATGGAGAAGAACGACACGTCCCGCGCCAGCTGCTCCGCCATCATCACCGCCGAGGGCACTTCCATCATGATGCCCGTCTCCACCGGCTCCGCGCCCACCTCGCGGCGCACGGACTCGGTGATGGCGCGCGCCTTCGCCAGCTCCTCGGGCATCGCCACCATGGGATACATGATGCGGACCGGGCCCTCCTTCGACGCGCGCAGGATGGCGCGCAGCTGCGTGCGAAACAGGTCCTCCCGTTCGAAGCACAGCCGGATGCCGCGCACGCCCAGGAACGGGTTCGCCTCCGCCGGCAGCGACAGGTACGGCACGTGCTTGTCTCCGCCGATGTCCAGCGTGCGCAGGATGAGCGGCAGGCCGTTCAGCGCGCGCACCATGGAGCGGTACGCGAGGAATTGCTCCTCCTCGTCGGGCGGCTCGTCGCGCTGGAGGAAGAGGAACTCCGTGCGCATCAGGCCCACGCCCTCGCCGCCCGCGTCCACGGCCTTGCGCGCCTCCATCGCCTCGTTGATGTTCGCGGCCACCTCCATGCGCTTGCCGTCGAGCGTGATGGCGGGCCGGTAGCGCTCCAGCTTCTCCTGCTCGCGCTTCGTGCGGATCCGCTCGCGCTGGTGCGCGGCCTTCGCCCGGTCCCGCTCCGAAGGCCCCACGACGAGCACGCCCGCGTCCCCGTCCAGGATGCAGTGCTGCCCGTTGCGCAGGTCCATCACCGACGGCCCCACCGCCACCACCGCCGGCAGGTCCAACGAGCGCGCGATGATGGCCGTGTGCGACGTGGTGCCGCCGCTGGCCGTGCACAGGCCCAGGACCATGGCGGGGTCCAGCTTCGCGGTGTCCGACGGCGCCAGGTCCTCCGCCAGCAGCACCACGGGGTGGTCCGGGAAGATGGGCTCGACCTCCAGCACCCTGGCCAGGGGCCGCAGGACGCGCAGCCCCACATCCCGCAGGTCCGCGGCCCGGGCGGCCATCACCGGCTCGTCCAGCAGGGCCAGTCCCTCCGCGCGGCTCTCGAAGACGCGGCGCCAGGACGCGCCCGCGCTCAGGCCAATGTCGATGAGGCCATGCGACTCCGACAGCATCTCCGGGTCGTCCAGCAGCTCCAGGTGCGCCTTGAAGATGGCGGCCCGCTGCGCTCCCGCCTTCAGCAGGAAGCCCTCGTGCAGCTGGCGCAGCTCCGCCGCGGCTCCGGCCAGCGCCTCGTCCAGCAGCTGGTGTTCCCGCGCGGCGTCGGCGGCCCACTCCTCCACCTCCAGCCGCTGGCGCTGGAAGGCCCACACGGGCCCGGCCGCGATGCCCGGTGACGCGGACAGGCCCGCGACCAGCGTCCCCTCGTAGTCGAGCGCGACGGAGGGCAGCGGAGACGTCCTGGGAGCGGCGGGAGCGGCTTCGCCCAGGCTCGCGTCGAAGGCATCGCGCAGCGCGAGGAGCACCGCGTCCGCGTCGTCCCCCGCCGCGGTGAGCGTCAGCGTCGTGCCGCCCCCGGCCCCCAGGCGCAGGAGCGACAGGAGGCTGCGGGCGTTCGCCTGCCGCCCCTCGTGGTGGACGGTGACGTCGGCGCGGAAGCGGCGCACCACCTCCACCAGCACGGTGGCGGGGCGCGCGTGCAGGCCGTACGGCGGAGGGGACAGGACCTGGAGCGAGTGGCCGTCGAGCACGGGGGCGGCGCGGGGCTCCGGCCCGGCGTCGGCGCTGGGGCCGTTGAGCGCCTGGATGATGGCGGCCGCGTCCAGGGTGGAAGCGAGGGCCACGGCCCGGGCCTCGTCGTCCAGCACGCCGGTGAGGTTGGCGAGCACCTGGAGGTGTTCGTCGGACCTCGCGGCGATGCCCACCACGAGGTGCGCATGGCCGTCCTCGCTCCAGACGACCCCGGCGGGGAACTGCACCACGACGACGCCCGTCTGGAGCACGAGGTGGCGCGCCTCCGGCAGGCCGTGCGGAATGGCGATGCCGTGGCCGAGGAACGTGGCGGACGCCTGCTCGCGCTTGAGCATGCTGTCGACGTAGCCGGGCGAGATGAAGCCCGACTCCACCATCACCTGTCCGACCAGGCGGATGGCCTCCGCCTTGTTCGTGGCGGACCATCCCAGGCGGACCTGTGAGGGCGTCAACGACAGCATCGGTGCTCCTTCCTCAGGTGCGCGCGAGCTTCACGCGGGGAACGACGGTGCATCCTGCCCGGTGTCGTCCGCACACGCCCGCGCGGGCCTCCCGAGCCCCGTCTTCCGGGTAACAACCCACAGAGGAGAAGACCTCCCGCCCGAGACATGACGGCCAGGCGACGTCCCGCATCCACGCGCGTGACGGCTCGCATGGGGGTGTTAAAGGAGGAAGCCGTCATGTCTGACAGCGTCCTGGACTTCTACGAAGGGCTGGCCGAGGAGTACCACCTGCTCTTCGCGGACTGGGAGCAGTCGGTGGACCGGCAGGGCGCGGTGCTGGATGCGCTGCTGCGCCGCTCGGGCGCACCGCCGCCGCGCCGGGTGCTGGACTGCGCGTGCGGCATCGGCACGCAGGCGCTGGGGCTGGCGTCGCGGGGCTATTCCGTGCACGCCACGGACCTGAGTCCTTCGGCCGTGGCGCGCGCGGAGCGGGAAGCCCGCGCCATGCACGTGAGCATCACCACCGGCGTGGCGGACATGCGGATGCTGGACTGGCAGGTGCCGGGCACCTTCCACGTGGTGATGTCCTGCGACAACGCGATGGCGCACCTCCTGGAGGACTCGGACCTGGACGACGCCGCGACCGCGATGGCGTCGCGCCTGGTTCCCGGGGGGCTGCTGGTGGCGAGCCTGCGCGACCACTCGGCGCTCCTGGAGAAGCGGCCGCGCTTCACGGCGGAGCGCGTGCTGGACACGCCGCTGGGGCGCCGCGTGCTGTTCCAGGTCTGGGATTGGGCGGTGGATGAAAGGCAGTACACGGTGCGCCAGTTCATCCTGCGCCAGGAGTCCGGCGTCTGGCACACCACCGAGCACACCGGCGTCTACCGCCTGCTGCAACCCGTGGAGCTGGAGCAGGCGCTCACCCGCGCGGGGCTGGTGGATCCGCGCTGGTACACGCCGGAGGAGACGGGCTTCAACCAGCCGCTCATCACCGCGCGGAAGCCCTGAGCCGCATCACGCGCGCGAGGTTCGCGAAGTGCTCCGGGCCGCCAGCGCTTCGTGCCACCACGACTCCAGCTCCGCGAGCACGAACGGCGCCGCGTGACGGTGCGCCGTGGCCGCGGCCTTCCACCACACGCGGGCCATGTGCTCCCCGGCGCGCAGCGTGTCCATCAGGTGCAGGGGCGGTAGCAGCGCGAGCAGCAGGTAGAACGCCAGCAGCCAGCCCAGACCCTCCCGGAGGAACGGCGCAATCGGCACCGGCTCCCGGGAAGGAGCCTCGGCGCGTGCGTCAGGGTTCCCTTGTCCATGCGGCGGTCGGTCCACGGCATCCCTCCTGACGACAGTTGTAGTCAGGAGCGATATGCCATGGCTACAGTTGTAGTCAAGAGGCCTTGTCGCGGGGCAGGGCCCAGACGTCTTCCGCGGGCCGGTAGGCGCGGGCGTCCTTGCCGGCGGTGCCGTGGGCCTTGGTGTCGAGCAGGCCCGCGTGCCAGAGGTTCTGTTTGAGTTTGAAGACGGTGGACGGGTTGATGTCCGGTCCTCGCAGCCCGGGCTTCAGTGTCCCGGAGGGGTCCGCGAGGAAGAGGGCTGTCGCCAGCGCCGGGTCGTCATGGCCCGCCGCCACGGCCAGCTCCGGCAGCGTGAGGCTTCCGCCGTGGTCCGCGAGCGTCCGGTGGATGAGGCGCACCGCGGGCTGACGGATGAGGACGAAGCGCGCCACGGCGGCGAAGGCCGCGTGCACGTCCAGCAGGCGCTTGCGCTTGTCGTAGCGGGTGTCGGGGTCGAACTGGAGCGCGGCCAGGAGGTCCGCCACGGTGCGGCCTTCGAGCGTGGGCTTCCAGTCCAGGTCCAGCAGCCCGAGCGTGTTGGCGCCCGTGGCCGCGTGGCGCCGCGAGCTGTCGCTCCCCAGGTCCTTCCAGTGCGCAGCGAGCGACTTGATCAGCTCCCCGGCAGGGGCACCCCGGTCCGCGAGGAACGCGGCGGCGAGGTAGTTGAGCGGATGGTTGAGCTGGAGGCTGCGCGCGGCGGGAACGCCTTCGAGCAGCGAGGAGGCCTGACTGACGGCGCGGGGCAGCGGAGTAGGGTCCGCGGGCGGAAGGACCTCCACCCAGTGCTTCGCGTCCCGGGCGAGGATTCCGACTCCGATGCTGCGCGCCTGGTTCAGGGTGGGGGCGCGGAGGTCGGCGGCGGAGGCCGGCAGCGCGAGGTACGCGTGATGGACGCCCGCGCGGTAGCTGTGCGCCTGGCCCAGGCCCTGGACCCAATCCCTTTCAGAGGCCTTCACCTCGATGCCCGTGACGAGGACGCCTTCGGGCCGCGCCACGCTGCACAGGATGTCCGGCCGGGTGCCCTCCAGCGTGAGCCGCGTCATGGGCTCCAGGTCCCGGGCGAACGGGCTGCGGACATACGAGGGATGCGCATCCACCAGCAGGTGCAGGACGCGCGATTTGCGCAGCCCATGCGTGAGCAGGTGGTGCTTCAGCTCGCGGACGACCCTGGCTTCGGCGTGGGGCATGCGGCTCAGGTGCGCTTCGCGTCCGCGGGGGCGTTGGGGTGGCGCGCGAGCATCATGCGCAGCTGGGGCTGACGGCGGACCAGCTCCTGCTTGAGCAGGTGCGCGATGAGCGCGGGCGGCGCGGCGCTCCAGCGCGCGATGTTCTGCACCAGCATGGGTGAGCGGTACGTGCGGCCGCACAAGAGCGACGTCGTCTTGCCGTCCACCGGCATGCCCACGAGCGCGCCCAGGGCCCGGCCTTCCGTGTTGAGGATGAGCTCCGCCTTCTCTTCGGATGGGCCGGTGGAGAAGCGCTGGCGCAACAGCTCGCGCGCGGTGCGGCGGGTCTGCTCCGGCACGTCCCGGTCCACCGTGAGCTTGTGGTGCTCCATCAGCCGGCGCATCGCCCACAGGCGGCGGAAGAGGGCCGCCGGCAGCTGCGGGTTGCGCACGAGGAAGCGGCGCACGCCTGTGTCCGCGGCGAAGGCGGCTCGGGCCACCAGCGCCTCCAGGCCCACGGGGTTGCGGTGGTGCCTCGCGATGAGGCGCGCGTGCGCGAGGCCCACGCGCGAGTTCTCCAGCACGGCCTTGATGACGGCGGGCACCGGGTCGAAGCACAGCGCGGACAGCTCCGGGTCCTCCGCTCCATGCGCGAGCGCCACCCGCTGGTCCTCCGGCAGCGCGTGCAGCCGCGTCTCGAAGAGCTTGCGGTAGTCGCCCTGGACCGTTTCGGGCACGTCGTCCACGGGGCCGGCTTCGTCGTCCGCGCTGTCCGTGGCCTCTGCCTCCGGCAGTGGTTCCGTGTCGCTCGCGTCGAGTGACGGCGCGCGAGGTTCCGTGGACGGGGCCGGCGCCGCCTCCGGCCGCACCGTGTTCACGGGACCCACGGCCTCCGTGCCCGGGAGCAGTGCTCCCTGGGACACCAGCCTCGTGAGGATGTCTCGCAGCTTGTCTGGCGGGAACCCCGTCAGCGCGGGCAGGTCCTTCTCGCGCGTGTGGCCGTCCAGCCGCGACAGCACGAAGCCCTCCTCCGCGTTCAGCGGGAGCCGCCGCAGGTCCACCGCCGGGTTCAGCTTGGGCGTCCAGTCACTCATGCGCGCCCACGAGTCTTTCACGACACGCGCGGTTCGCGCCTCTCTCCGTCCAGGCCGTCCGCACCGGATTGTTCCCGGTCCGTCCAAAAACGACGGGCCGCGTCGAGGACCGCTCGGCTGCCCCCCTGCCCACGGTCCGGAGCCGGGCGGTGTCGCAGCCGGCACGAAGAGGGCCCACATGGGTTGACGAGAGGCGGGCAGCTGGACACAACTTCACTTCATGTCCGACCGCATCCAGACCTATGGCGAGTTCTGGCCGTTCTACCTGCGCGAGCACTCGCAGGCGTCGACGCGCTGGCTGCACTTCGCCGGCACCAGCCTGGGCGTGGGCCTGGGCATCACCGCCGCCGTCACCGGACGCGGCGCGCTGATTCCCGCAGCCCTGGTGTGCGCCTACGGCTTCGCGTGGGCCAGCCACTTCAAGATCGAGCACAACCGCCCCGCGACCTTCAAGTACCCGCTCTGGTCGCTCATCTCCGACTTCCGCATGGCCGGGCTGATGCTGATGGGCCAGCTGGGCCCGCACCTGGAGCGCGCGAACTCCGGCGCGACGGCCGCCGCCACCCTGGCGCCGGCCCCCGTCGAGAGCCGCTGACGCTCGCGGCTCCTCGGGTCCGCTACCTCGGCGGTGGCGGGCCGAAGCGGCCCGCGCGGTATCCCGCGAAGGACCTCAGGATGTCGTCCTGGGTGTCCCCGATGAACGGCCCGTGGCTCACCAGCGGCTCGCGCTGCGGCTGACCCGCGTACAGCAGCACCCGCGCCCGCGTCGTCCCCGTGAGGCGGACGGTGCTGTCGCCTCCCGACACCGGACGGTCCAGCCAGCCCACCTGCCCGGGCTTCAGCGCCCGGCGGTCCGGCCCCACCGCGACCTCTCCCTCCAGCACGTAGAAGAAGCCGTTGTACGAAGCGGGCAGGTCCTGCGCGATGGACGCGCCCGGCTCGAACACGAACTCCGCCAGCGTGACGGGCACGTAGTTCTTCGTCGCCGACCGCACCGTCCCCGACGTGCCGCTGTAGAGGCGCACCTCCACGCCCGGCTCGCGCCGCACCGGCAGCTGCGCGTACGGCAGGTCCTGGTAGCCCGCGGGCACCCAGCGCTGCGCCTTCGGCAACGTGAGCCAGAGCTGGAGGATGCGCGCCTGGCCCAGGTCGCCCTCCAGTCCCTCGCCGTGGATGACGCCGCTGCCGGCCGTCATCCACTGCACGTCGCCTTCACCCAGGCTGCCGCTGTCGTGGGTCATCCCGCCCTTCACCACGAGGGTCACCGTCTCGAAGCCCGCGTGCGGATGCGGCCCGCCGATGGGCTTGCCGTCGATGCGGTCGTCCATCAACAGGATGAACGGATCCGACCGCGCGTAGTCCTCCGGTGAGATGACCGGCACCACCGTGTGCGCGGGCCCGAACTGCCCCTGCGTGGGCTCGGGCAGGTCGATGATTCGCTCCAGTCTTCGCTGCGTGCTCATGACGGTTCCCTCCTGTTCGGCTCAGCCCAGCGCCGGGTAGCTCGTGAAGCCGTTCTCCTCGCCCTGGAAGAAGGTCGACGCATCCGGCGTGTTGAGCGGAGCGGACCGGCGGAAGCGCTCCGGCAGGTCCGGGTTGGCGAGGAACGGCACGCCGTACGCCACGAGGTCCGCCTCGCCGCGCTCGATGACCGCTTCACCGGCCTGCGCGTCGTAGCCGCCGTTGGCGATGATGACGCCCGGGAAGGCCTTGCGGATCGCCGGGGTGATGCGCTGCTCGGGCGCCGGAGCGGCGGGGCCCGTGACGAGCTCGGTCACGTGCAGGTAGCCCAGGCCCAGCTTGCCCAGCTCCCTCGCGATGTACGTGAAGGTCTCGGTGGGCGTGGAGTCGTGCATGCCCGTGTACGGGAAGTTCTGCGGGAAGAGCCGGTAGCCCACGCGGTCCGCGCCGAACACCTCCGCCACCGCCCGCGCCGCCTCCAGCGGGAGGCGCGCACGGTTCTCGATGCTGCCGCCGTACGCGTCCGTGCGCTGGTTGGAGCCGTCCCGCAGGAACTGGTCCAGCAGGTAGCCGTTGCTGCCGTGCAGCTCCGCGCCGTCGAAGCCGGCCTCCTTCGCGTTGCGAGCGGCCTGCCGGAACTGCTCGACGATGCCGGGAAGCTCATGCGTCTCCAGGGCCCGGGGCACCACCGCGCGCTTCTTGCCCTGGAACGTGAAGACCTCCTGCTCCACCGCGATGGCGGAGGGCGCCACCGGCAGCTCGCCGCCATGGAAGTCCGGGTGCGAGACGCGCCCCACGTGCCACAGCTGCGCGAAGATGAGGCCGCCCGCCGCGTGGACCGCGTCCGTCACCTTCTTCCAGCCCGCCACCTGCTCCGGCGAGTGGATGCCCGGCGTGCGGATGTACCCGACGCCCTGGGGGCTGACCTGGGTGCCCTCGGAGACGATGAGGCCCGCGGACGCCCGCTGCGCGTAATAGGTCACCGCCAGCGGGTTGGGGACGTTGCCGTCCGCCAGCGCCCGGCTGCGGGTCATGGGGGCCATCACCAGCCGGTTCTTCAGTTCGAGCCGGCCCAGGCGGACGGGGGAGAGGAGCTTGAGTGTATTTGCCATGGCCGTTGAATGCTCCAGGCGCTATGGACGTTCCATGGCATCCAGTCCAAATAAATTGACCGATCGTCCAGACGCTCTGGAGCCCCAGGGAGCGGATGTCCTGGCGGAGGTGTTGGACACCCTGCGCCTTTCCACCCGGATGCACGGCCGCTTCGAGCTGTTCGCGCCGTGGGGGCTCCAGTTCGGGACGTCCCCGGGCGCGCACATCATCCTGGTCGCGCGCGGTGGGGCCCGGCTGGAGGTGGAGGGCGTTCCGGGAGCCCTGGTGCTGAGCGCGGGGGACCTGGCGGTGCTGCCGCATGGCGGTGGCCACACGCTGCGCGACGCGGAGGACAGCCCCGTGCATGTCCTGGAGCACGGGGCCTGTGCGAACGCCCGTGGCAAGGGCTCCATCCGGCTGGGCGGCGACGGCGAGCGGACGACGCTGGTGGCGGCGTCGTTCCAGCTGGGCGTCGCGCCGCGCACGCTCCTCTTCAAGGAACTGCCCCGCGTCATCCACCTGGCCGCGGACGACGCGGAGACGGCGCCGTCCCTGGCGTCCACGGTGCAGCTGCTGCTGACGGAGAGCGCGTCGTCGCATCCGGGCGCCACCGTCATCATGAGCCGGCTCGCGGACATCCTGCTGGTGCAGGCCCTGCGGGCGCACATCATGAAGTCGGAGGGGTCGTGCCGGGAGAGCGGGCTGCGGGCGCTGGCGGATCCGCAGATTGGCAAGGCGCTCGCGCTCATCCACGAGCGCCTCGAGGAGCCCTGGACGGTGGAGAGCCTCGCGTCCGCCGTGGCCCTGTCGCGGTCCGGCTTCGCCGCGCGCTTCAGCGAGCTCGTGGGGGAGCCGCCGCTGGAGTACCTGGTGGGATGGCGGATGATCAAGGCGGCCCAGCTCCTGCGCGAAAGCGAGCTGCCCCTGAGCGAGGTCGCTCCGGCCATCGGCTACCAGAGCGAGGCGTCCTTCAACCGGGCCTTCAAGCGCTGGGACGGGACTGCTCCCGGTGCGTACCGGCGCAGCCACCGCCGGGCGTGAGTCAGTCATTAGAGGTCCGTTGGAGGCGCGACGCCTCAACCTGACCGACAGTCGAACAGGTCTTCCAAGGCCACATCGGGCACGCTCTTCTCAGTGAATTCCCCTCGGAGCTCGCAGGTGGAGCGTCCCAGCGCGGCTGGAGACGGTGGCTGCCCGTTGTTCGGCTTCACGAGGAGGGCCTCCGGTGTCGTGTCCTGCTCCGCTGTCGACACGGGGCCGTCGAATCCATGCTCCTCCACGCAGTGGTGTGTCTTCAACGACTCGTCCTGCCCAGGGGCTGCCATGGGAGCGCCGAAGTCACGTTCCTCCGTGCAGGGGCGTGTCTCTGGCGCGGAGTCCTGCGTGGTTGATGACGCGGGGGGAACGTGGGCCTCGGGTGATGCCTGCTCCTTGGCCGCGGGGGCAAAGGCGTCCAGCACCCGCTCGTCGCACGCCTTCAGCAGCGCTGGCAGCTCGTTTTGAAGTGCCTGCATGTCGCGCTCGCGCAGGATCGCCATCACGCGGAAGGCCCACTCGCGCAGCGCCTCTCCGCCCAGATGCGGCAGCAGTTGGGCGGCTCCTCCCAGGAATGCCCGCTGCAGGGACTGAACGAGGAGCACGTGTCCGGGCCGCGCCGCCACCCGAGCGGCCTGCCGCAGCAACTCGAATTCCGCCTGCGCACAGGCTTCCCCCGACTCCCAGCGCGCCGCGTCCTGAAGCCGGAAGCACGCGCTCCCCAGCCGGTCCAGGTCGAGGTCCGAAGCCTTCTCGCAACAGTCGGCCAGAAGCTCCACCAGCACCTGACGCTTGAGGCTGAAGTAGCCCTCCAGAAGCCACCGGGCATCCGGATTGCCCACGTCATGCAGCGCCAGGCCCAGGTTCTCCAGCGTCAGCGACTCATCCAGCGGCACCGCGCGCGTCTTGCGTCCGGGGCGCTGCACCACCAGGCCTCGCGCCGCCAGCCGTCGCAGCGCCTCTCGGATGGTGCCCCGGCATACCTCATAGCGACGCGCCAGCTTCGCTTCCGAGCCGAACCTCCCGCTCGGGTGCAGCCGCCCCAGCGCGATATCGCGCTCGATTTGTGCCTCCACATAGGCCACGAGTCCTCGCCGTTCCATCCCCACGCCCCTTCCTCGTCCCAGCATGGCCATCCAACCACAGGGGTCTGACATGGACGTGCGCGCCTGCCGAGCCAGCGCGCCCCCGGGCGGCATGGGGCGAAAACCTGTCCGACAGTCGGACAGGTTTTGAGTCAACCGGGCCCGGGCGGGCGCCTCCATCCGCGCTCCACGTTGGCGTTCTCGCACGCGCGAGGTCGCGCTCCTGCCAGACCGGCGTGGACTCGGGGACATGCGGTGGAACCCCTGTTCGACAGTCGGGCAGGTTTTGAGGCAACCGGGCCCGGGCAGATGCCGCTGCTCGGTTCCCGCCTTGCCGCCCGTGCACGCACCCATCGCAGCGCTCCGTGAGGCGTGCATTCTGGCGGAGGACTTCGGGGCACGGGACTGGGTCACGGGCCGCTGGCCGCCTGCGTGGGCTCAGCTTTCTTCCTTGGGAGGTGGGCCGCGGAAGGCATCCAGCTTCTTCGGCGCCTCCAGCTTCACCGCCTTGCCCTCCTGCGCGGAGCGGTAGAGCGCTTCGATGATGCGCATGTCCGCGAGCCCCTCCTCGCCCGGCGTGTGCGGGACGACGTTCTCCTGCACGCAGCGCGAGAAGTGATCCATCTCCCGGGCGAACTGGCTGGGCTGGCTGAAGCTGCGCTCCACCGTGTCGTCCGCCTTGGGGAAGTTCTTGGACTTCATGCCCACGCGCAGGCGCAGCCCGCTGTAGGAGAAGCCGGGGTCCATGGAGGCCCAGCCGTCCGTGCCCATCAGCCGCAGGTCCTTCGTCTCGTGCGTGCTGTAGTGGCTGGTGCAGTGCGCCTGGAAGCCGGAGGGGAAGCGCAGGTGGAAGGCAAAGGACTCCTCCACCTCCTTGAAGCGCGGGTCATTGGGAATGCTGTAGCTGAAGCCCTGCACCTCCGTGGGCTCCTCGCCGCTGAAGTAGCGCGCGGCGGAGAGGCAGTAGATGCCCACGTCCGGCAGCGCGCCTCCGCCCGCCAGGGCCTTCTTGTGGCGCCACTGGTTGGGCTCGCCCTGGTTCTGGCCGTTGTTCGCCGTGAAGAGCTTGAGCGTGCCCAGTTCCTTGTTGCGCGCCATCTGGATGACCGCGCGGTGGTGCGGTTCGTATTGGAGGCGGTAGGCGATGCCCAGCTTGCGGTCGGCCTTCTTGCAGGCGTCGATCATCTGCTGGCACTCGGCCGAGGTGTTGGCCATGGGCTTCTCGCAGAAGACGTGCTTGCCCGCCTGCGCCGCGCGCACGGTGAACTCCGCGTGCATGCTGTTGGGCAGGACGATGTAGACGGCCTGCACATCTGGATTGTCTTTGATCTGATCAAACGACTTGTAGTCGTAGAGGCCTTTGTCCGGGACGCCGTACTGCTTCGCGATGGCCTGCGCCTTCGCGCGGTCGCCGCTCACCAGCGCCACGAGCCTGCCTCGCTTCATCTGTCCGAAGGCGGGGAGGAGCTCTTCCAATGACAGATGGCCCAGGCCGACGACGGCCCAGCCCACGCGCTCGGATTCGGGCTGGGGGTTGGGCGGGCCGGGGCGCTCGCGTTCTGTCTTCGCGTAGGTGTCCGGCAGCTTCACCTGCGGCGCGGTGGCGGCGAGCACCGGAGGCATCCATGCGCTCGCGGTGAGGAGTCCCCCCGTGGCTCCCAGCATGCGCCTGCGGGTCCACAGCCAGGGTGAGTCGTCCATCATTCGCGGGCCTCCTGGTGTCGGTGCTTGAAGCTGCTGGAATCCAAGCGCCGGATGGGACGAGAGGGGTGGGCTTCGCTCGGCCCGACGTGGGGGGCTGTTGGAAACAGGATCGAGGCGGCGTGTGCTTCCACCCATGACGACCTCTCCTGAACAGCGCGGTGATGCCGCGTCCTTCGCCTCCTATTTCGCCGGCCGCGCTGTCGCCGAGCGCGGCTTCGTGTGGGGCGCCCCCGACGGAGCCCAGGCCCTGGCGGAGGCCACGGACGTGGTGGTGCACCGGTGGGACGCACGCGGTCTGAAGCTGGCGTGCATGGTGGACCGCGCGCGGGACCCGGCGCGGCGCTTCGCCCTGACGCGTGAAGAGGTGACGGCGCTGGCTTTGCGCTGCCTCGATGCCGGCGCGGCGCGCTCTCCCACGCGGCGTGCGTCCATTGAGGTGTTCGAGCTGGGCAAGCCGCCCACTCCCGAGGACCGGGCGCGGCTGGGGCCGCTGCGCAGGGCCTCGGGCGCGGAGGGTGTCGACATCACGCCGTGGATCCTCGACCCGTCCACCGGAGCCCTCTGGTCCGGGGCTCCGCTGGGCGGCTTCTTCGTCGGACGGCGCTTCTTCCAGGAGGTGATGCGCGGCCACTCCGCCGCGCACCGGCCTCCCGTGTAGCTCGTGTCAGGCGGAGGCGGGCCTGCTCCGGTCGTGGCTGGAGAAGCGCCACGTGTCGGGGAGGCCCCGCTCCGCCAGGAGCGCCTGGCACTTCGACAGCCGCGCCTCCACGTCGGGCTTGCTCGGGTCGAAGAGCAGGCCCGCCACCGTTCCGCTGTGGGCCACCTGGAGCCCCACCGCTCCTGAGGCCTCCATCACCTCCAGCAGCAGGTCGAAGTGGGGCTTGGGCAGGAAGCGCTGGTTGATGCGCGCGCTGGTCGTGGCCACCTCACCCAGCAGCCGGTAGTCCCCCGTCGCGAGCGCCCGCTCCAGCGAGGCACGCAGGCGCTGGAACTGCTCGATCTCCTCGCTGTCGTAGCGGGCGGGCGCGTGGGCCAGGGTGTCCACGCCCTTGCCCCCGGGGTCCAGGTTGATGCTCACCACGCGCAGGTCGAGCACCTCGCCGCTGAAGCGGTCGAGCACCACGCCCTCTCGATGAGCGAAGATCAGCGCGCTGTTGCCGAAGATGGTGGAGTCCGACGCCGTCTCCGCCTTCACCGCCAGCCGCGCGGTGTCCTCCGGCGTCAGCGGCCGGTTCAACGCCGCGGACACGGCGCGGATGGTGGCCACCACGTCGCTCGTGGAGGAGCCCAGCCCCCAGCCCACGGGGATGTTGCTGTGCACCACCAGGTGCCCGCCGCGCGGCTCCACGCCCGCCCACTCCAATGTGAGCGCCGCGGCCCGCGCCGCCTTCGTCTTCCACGAGGGCTCCACGGTGAGCCCCGCGTCGGACGTGAGCTGGAAGCGCGCATCCGAGCGCAGCATGCCGCAGGGCAGTGACAGCAGGCCCCGGTGCAGCCGCCCGTCCGCGTCGCGGAACACGCCCTGGAGCAGCTCACCGTGGTGGCCCACGGCTTCGCCTCGGCCCTCGGCGGAGAGCGCGGGGGCCGCTTGCACCACGGGCACGGCCGCGATGGGGGCTTCGGCCACGTCCTGGGTCGTGGCCAGGGCTTCGCCGACGAGCTTCTCCAGGCGGTGGATGGTGCGGTGCTTGAGCAGCTGCCTCAGACCCAGCGTCACGCCGAACTGGTCGGTCATTCGCGCGAGCAACTGGAGGGCGCGCATGGAGTGCCCGCCCAGCTCGAAGAAGTCCGCGTGGATGCCCACGTTGGGCAGGCCCAGCACGTCCTTCCAGAGCTCCGCGAGCCGCTCCTGGAGCGGCGTCTGGGGCGCGACCATCGGCGCGGCGGGACCTTCGTCACCGAAGGCCGGGGGCAGGGCTCGCTCATCCACCTTGCCGCTGAGGTTGCGGCGCAGGCGCGAGACGAACTGGTAGCGCTCCGGCAGCATGTAGTCCGGCAGCGTCTTCGCGAGGAAGTCCTGGAGCCGGGCGCCGTCCAGGAGCTGCCACGCGGCGGACTCACCTTCCGCGTGCGGGTGCTCCATCCACACGCTCGGGTCGTGGTACTCGGCGAAGCCCCGCTCCACGTCCACCGTCACCGGCTGCATGGTGCCCGGGAGCGCATACTCGCCGGACGCGGTGAGCCGCTGGCCGCTCCACTGCTCCCACGAGGCCAGGTCCGCGCGGATGTACTGCGAGCGCGACTCCATGTGGAGCATCCGGCCGCCCACGCGCTCGTGGATGCGCAGCCACGGGTCCTGGAGCTGTCCGTCCTCTCGGCGCGCGTGGCACCACTGTTCGAACGACAGGTCCGGGCGCGACGCCTTGCCCGTGGGCCGCACGGGGACGACCACCCGGCCCAGCCCGTGAGCGCGCGCCAGCGCCTTGAAGCCCCGCAGGATGAGCGTGGCGAGCCCCCGGCCCAGGGCGTCCTCGGCCACCACGCCGGTGAGGATCATCAGCGTGTCGGCGGGCACGCCGCGCGCCGCGTCCTCGAAGCCCTGCCGCAGCCCCGCGTCCCAGCCCGCGGGCAGGCCCTCGCGGGTGCCGTCCCAACGGATGGGCAGCGCGTTGCCTGCGGCCACCACCGCGTCGTCCTCATCGACGAGCGCGAACTGGTGCGCGGCGAACTCCTCCGCGAGCCTTGGCCAGAACTCGCGCAGGACGGTGTCCCCCGCGAAGAAGTCCGGCCACGCGCCCACGTGCAGGTCGTCCATGGCCCGCTTCAGCTCCGGGCGCTGGGCGAGCGTGAACATCCGGTAGCGCAGGCCCTCGCCCTGGAGCGTGCTCGCGGCCTCGTGCAGCTCCACGGTGGCCACCAGGCCGTCGCCGCCGCCGGGCTTCTTCGCGTGCCGCACGATGCAGCCCGCCACCGCCGGGTGCGCGGCGAGCCGGGCCTCAATCTCCTCCAGCTCCACGCGGTTGCCGCGGACCTTCACCTGCTTGTCCACGCGGCCGATGAACTCGACGTCGCCCGCCTCGGTGTACCGGCCCAGGTCTCCCGTGCGGTACATCCGCGCGCCCGGCTCCTGGCCGAAGGGGTCTGGCAGGAAGGCGCGAGCGGTGCGCGCCGGGTCGCCCAGGTAGCCGCGCGCGAGCCCCGGCGTGCTCACGTACAGCTCGCCGGTGACGCCGAAGGGCACGGGGCGCAGTGCTTCATCCAACAGGTAGAGGCGCGTGTTGGCGATGGGCCGGCCCAGCGGAACGATGTCGCCCTCCACCGGCCGCGCGCAGTCGAAGCGGCTGGCGTCCACGGTGACCTCCGTGGGGCCGTAGTGGTTCGCCAGGCGGGCGGGGAACGTCGCGAGGAACGCGTCGCGCAGCTCGCGTGGCAGGTACGCGCCGCCGGAGAGGACCCGCCGCAGCGACGGCAGCTCCGGGATGCGCCCGGCACGCCGCGCGTCCACCAGCTCCCCCAGCATCAGGGGCACGCACTGGAACAGGGTGATGGACTCACGGCGCACGACCTCCGCCAGGTGCTGGGGCGAGCGGGCCGCGGCGTGCGGCGGAATCACCACGCGCGCGCCCACGGTCAGCGGCCAGTAGAGGTCCAGCACGAACGGGTCGAACGTGAACGAGGTGAGCAGCAGCACCGAGTCGCTCGCGTCCAGCGCGTAATCCCGCTGGGTGGAGGCGACGACGTTGGCGATGCCCCGGTGCTCGATCTCGATGCCCTTCGGCACGCCCGTGGTGCCCGACGTGAACAGCACGTAGGCCAGGGCCCGCCCCCCCCGTGAGCCCTTCGGAGAGGTCGAGGGCCGGGACGCCACGGCTGCGCGCTCCGCGTCCATGGAGAGCACCGTGAGCCCCGGGCGCTGGAGGCTTGTGGACAGCGGCCCCTCGGTGATGAGCAGCCGGGCTCCGGCGGTGTCGAGCACCTGGGCCTGACGCTCCTCCGGATGCTCCGGGCTGACGGGCACGTACGCGGCGCCCGCCTTGAGCACGGCCAGCAGCGCGAGCACCAGCCGCGGTGACGGCTCCAGTCGCACGCCGATCCGGTCCTCCGGGCCCACGCCGTGCGCACGCAGGTGGTGGGCCCAGCGGTTGGCCTCCTGGTCCAGCTGCCGGTACGTGAGGTGTCCGCCCTCCCAGGAGAGCGCCACCGCGTCCGGCGTGCGCTCCACCTGCGCCTCCACCAGGCGGTGCACGCCGGTGTCCGCGTCGTAGGGCAGCGCCGTGTCGTTGAACGCGTGCAGCAGCCGCTGCTCCGACGTCGTGGACAGCATCCGGTAGTCCGCGAGCGCGCGGGTGGGGTCCGCCACCAGCTGTTCGACGAGCGAGAGGTACTGCTCCAGCATCCGCTCCGCGGTCGCGGCCTTGAACAGGTCGGTGTTGTAGTTGAGCCGGACGATGACGCCCTGGGCGACGTGGTCCACGATGTACGTGAGGTCGAACTTGGACGTCTCGCTCTCGGCGACCTCGATGCCGCGCAGGAACTCCAGCTGGAGCCCGTCGAAGCGGACCTCGTCGGCGAGCCGCAGCTTGTTGTTCTGCAGTCCGTACATCACGGAGAAGAGGCGGTTGCGCGACAGGTCCGTGTCCGGGTTCAGCTCCTGGATGGCCAGCACGCTGGGATAGACGTGGTGGTCATACGCCTCCGCCGCCGTCTGGCGCGTGTCCTCCAGCAGCTGCTGGAAGGTCATGCCCGGTCGCACCGTGCAGCGCATGGGCAGCGCGGTGGCGAAGAGGCCCAGGAGCGGCGCCACGCGTTCGTCATCGCGGTTGGCGATGGGCGTGCCCACCACGAAGTCCCGCTGTCCGCTCAGCCGGTGCAGCTGCGCGTGCAGCGCGGAGAGGAAGACGATGTTGAGCGTGGTGTGGTGCCGGCGGGCGAAGGCGTCGATGGCGGCGCTGCGCTCCTTCGGGATGACGCGGTGGACCTCCGCGCCGTTGAACGTCTGGAAGGCGGGGCGCGGGAAGTCGAGCGGCAGCTCCAGGGGCTGCGGGAGGGTGGCGAACTTCTGGAGCCAGTAGCGGCGCTGGGGCTCCAGGGCGCCGGAGGCCACGGCGTCGTGGATCCACGCGGCGTAGTCCACGTAGCCCAGGCGCAGCTCCGGCAGGCGCGGGGCGCGCGCGGCGCGGAAGGCGTTGTAGAGCTCGCTCAGCTCCCGCGCCAGGTTCATGGTGGAGGTCTCGTCCCAGATGATGTGGTGGACGAGGAAGAGGACGAGGAAGCGGCCGCCGGAGAAGTGCGCGAGCTTCACGTGGAACATCGGGCCGTTCTCGAAGTCGAGCGACATCCCGCTGTGCTTCCGCGCCAGCTTCTGCACCTCCGCGTGGAAGTCCGCGTCCGGCACGTCGCGCCGGTCCAGGTACAGCGACTCGCGGGTGACGGCCACGTGCGGGCGGACGTACTGCACGGGCTGGCCGTCCACGTAGCCGAAGTGCAGCCGGAAGATGTCGTGACGGTCCACCAGCGTCTGCCAGGCGCGGGTGAAGGCGTCCAGGTCCAGGTCGCCGGTGAGCACCAGGTCGCCGATGCACACGTTGTAGAACGGGCTGTCCGGCTCCAGTTCGTGCATGTACCACTCGGGGAACTGGTACGTGGCCAGCGGGTAGTGCGCCCTCGGCTCCAGCCTGCGCAGGGGCGGCAGCGCCACCGCCGGTGTGGCGCCGTCAGTGGGGACGCTCCGCAATGCCTCGATGCGCTGCGCGATGCGCGCCACCGTCTGGCCCTCGAAGAGGTCGCGCACGGACAGCTCCACGCCGGTGAGGGCGCGCAGCTTCGCGTTGGACTGGATGGCCACCAGCGAGTGCCCGCCGAGCGCGAAGAAGTTGTCCTCCGCGCCGACGCGGGGCAGGCCCAGCAGGTCCGCCCAGACGTCCGCGACCCGCTGCTCCAGCGGCGTGCGGGGCGCCACGTAGGCGGTGAGCGAGCCCAGGTCGCCCTCTCCCGGCGCGGGGAGCGCGTTGCGGTCCACCTTGCCGTTGGGCAACAGCGGCAGCGCGTCCATCAGCACGAAGGCGGACGGCACCATGTAGTCCGCCAGCCGGCTGCCCAGGTACTCCGCGAGCGCGGCCGGCGTGGCGGCCTCCGCCTCCTTGAGGACGGCGTAGGCCACCAGCCGCTTCGCGTGGCCCTTGTCCCCGCGCGCGATGACGACCGAGTCCCGCAGGCCCGGGTGCTGGGCGAGCGCGGACTCCACTTCGCCAATCTCGATGCGGAAGCCGCGGATCTTCACCTGGTGGTCGATGCGGCCGAGCACCTCGATGCTGCCGTCCTCCAGGAAGCGCACCAGGTCGCCGGTGCGGTACAGCCGCTGGCCGGGCTCCGTGGCGAACGGATCCGGCACGAACGAGCGGGCCGTCTTGAAGGGGTCTCCCAGGTAGCCGCGCCCCACGCCGACGCCGCCGATGTACATCTCCCCCGCGACGCCGATGGGCACCGGCTGGAGGAAGGTGTCCAGGATGTATGCCTGGAGGTTGGGCAGCGTGCCGTTGATGGGCAGGCTGGCCCAGTGCATGGAGGGCGCGGACAGCATGGGGTAGTGCGCGCTGTCGTCGGAGACCTCCGTGGCGCCGTAGGCGTTCACCATGGGCACGCCCGGCCACAGCTTGAACCAGCGCGCGCACAGCTCCGGCAGCAGCGGCTCACCGTTCACGATGAACCAGCGCATGCCGGAGATGTCGTAGCGGCCGGGGTTGGCTTCCATCTCCTCCAGCATGATGCGCATGTGCGTGGGCACCGTCTCCAGGACGGTGACCCGTTCGTCCCGCATCCTGGCCAGCAACTGCACCGGCTCCCACGCGGACTCGTCCTTGAAGATGGCCGTGCGCGCGCCCACGAGCAGCGCGCAGACGAACTGCCACACCGACACGTCGAAGCTGGGCGTGGCGATTTCGGCCACCACGTCCTTCGCGGTGATGCCCAGCGTGTGCTGCTTCGCACGCAGGTGGTTGAGCATCCCGACGTGTTCAATCATCACGCCCTTGGGCATGCCCGTGGAGCCCGAGGTGAAGATGACGTAGGCGAGCGCCTCCGGCGGCACGTGCACGTCCGGGCGCGTCCAGGGCGCGTCCTGCTCCAGCAGCTCCGTCACCCGCGCGACGGGGCGGCCGGAGGCGATGTCCCGGGCGTCCGCGAGGTGGCGCTCCTCCGTGAGCAGCATCACGCACTGGCTCTGCTCCACCACGGAGCGCAGCCGGTGCCGGGGCAGGGCCGGGTCGATGGGCACGTACGCGCCACCCGCCTTCCACACGGCGAGCATGGCGATGAGGAACTCCAGCTCCCGGTCCAGGAAGAGCGCGACGATGCGGTCCGTGGAGACGCCCGCGGCGAGCAGGTGGTGCGCCAGCCGGTTGGCCCGCGCGTCCAGCTCCCGGTACGTGAGGCTGCGGCCTTCACATGTGGCCGCGATGGCGTCCGGCGTGCGGTCCACCTGGGCCTCGAAGACCTCGTGGAAGCACTCGTCGCGCCGCCAGGGCACGTCCGTGCGGTTCCAATCCAGCAGCTGGCGCTGGTTCTCCGCGGGGGTGAGCAGCGGCAGCCGGGAGAGGCGCTGGCGCGGGTCGCGCGCGGCGCCCTCGAGCAGCGTCTGGTAGTGGCCCGCGAGCCGCTGGACCGTGGCCGCGTCGAAGAGGTCGGTGTTGTATTCGAACCAGGCGACCAGGCCGTCCTTGTCCTCGGTGAGGCTCAAGGTCAGGTCGAACTGCGCGGAGCCGGTCTCCACGTCCACCGGCGTCAGCGTCAGGCCGTCCAGCTCCAGGCGGGGCGGCGGCATGTTCTGCAGCGCGAACATGACCTGGAAGAGGGGCGGGCGGCTCAGGTCGCGCGGCAGTTGCAGCGCCTCCACCAGCTTCTCGAAGGGGACGTCCTGGTGGGCGTAGGCGCCCAGCGTCGTCTGGCGCACGCGGGCCAGCAGCTCCACGAAGCGCGGGTCGCCGGAGAGGTCCGTGCGCAGGGCCAGCGTGTTGACGAAGAAGCCGATGAGCCCCTCGGTCTCCACGTGGCCGCGGTTGGCGATGGCGCTGCCGATGACGACGTCCTCCGTGCGCGCGTAGCGGCCCAAGAGGGCGTTGAAGCCCGCCAGCAGCGTCATGAAGAGGGTCACGTCCTGGCGGCGCGACAGCTGCTGGAGCGCGTCCGTCAGCGCCTTGCCCAGCTTCCAGGCGTGGCGCGCGCCCCGGTAGCGCTGCGCGGCCGGACGGGGCCGGTCCGTGGGCAGCTCCAGCGAAGGCGGCGCTCCGGCCAGCTGCTGCTTCCAATACGCGAGCTGCGCGTCCAGCCGCTCGCCGCGCATCCACTGGCGCTGCCACACGGAGAAGTCTCCGTACTGCACGGCCAGGGGCGCGAGCGACGCGGGCTGCCCGGAGGTGAAGGCGCCGTAGAAGGCGGCCAGCTCGCGCACGAAGACGCTGATGGACCAGCCGTCGGAGATGATGTGGTGCATCGTGACGAGCAGCACGTGCTCCATGCCGCCCAGGTCCAGCAGGCGCGCGCGCAGGAGCGGACCCGTGGCCAGGTCGAAGGGACGGCGCGCCTCATCCTCCACGCGCTGGCGCACGGCGTCCTCGCTGGCGCCGGACAGGGCCTCCACGTGCACCGGCACCTCCACCGTGGGGTGCACGCGCTGCACGGGCTGGCCGTCCACCAGCGCGAAGGTGGTGCGCAACGTCTCGTGGCGCTGCACGAGCGCCTGGAGGCTCTTCGCCATGGCCTGCACGTCCAGCGGACCCAACAGCCGCACCGCGCCCGCGACGTTGTAGGCGGTGAGGCCGGGCTCCAGCTGGTCGAGGAACCACAGCCGCTGCTGCGCGAAGGACAGCGGCAGGGGCGTGTCCCGCGGCGCGGGGAGCAGCGGCGGCAGGGCATCTCCGGAAGCCTCGGCGCGCGCGCTGTCCACGCGGGCGGCGAGCCCCGCCACGGTGGCCGACTCGAAGAGGATGCGCAGCGGCAGCTCCGTGCCGAGCGCGGAATTGAGGCGGGACATCACCTGGGTGGCCAGCAGCGAGTGGCCACCCAGCTCGAAGAAGTTGTCGTGCCGGCCCACGCGGGGCACGCGCAGCAGGCTCGCCCAGGTGCCGGCGATGAGCTCCTCCGTCGCGCCCTGGGGCGGCAGGAAGGCCTGCGCCGCCTGGGGGCGCAGGGGCGCGGGCAGCGCGTGCAGGTCCACCTTGCCGTTGACCGTGAGGGGCAGTGACTCCAGCAGCATCCACGCCTGCGGGATGAGCGACTCCGGCAGCCGTTCCTTGAGGAAGCCGCGCAGCTCCTCGACGGTGGGCGCCGTCTGGCCCGGTCGAGGGACGACGTAGGCCACCAGCTCCCGGGAGGGCGCCGCGGGGGCGTCCTCCCGCGCCAGGTTTCGGGCCGGCGGTTCACGCTGTTCGGAAGGGGATTCGGAGAGCCGGTGGTGCGTGGACGACATGTTGGAGCGGTCCTGGGGAAGTGTGTCGGCGGGAAAAGGGCGGATGCAGCGCGCGCGGCCCTGGCTCAGAAGTAGGACTGGAGGACGCCACGGCGGCGCACGTCGAGCGTGGCGCAGTGGAACGAGCCTCCCAGCCGGTAGAAGTTGGTGAAGTTGCAGGTGATGGGCTTGAAGCCCCAGTCCTTGAACGCGCGGATCAGCGTGTGCTCGTTCTTGTCCACGACGAGGCGCTGCTCATCGAGCATGAGGATGTTCATGCTCAGCCACTTGCCGCTGAAGTAGAGGATGAGGTCGTCCGACGCGCAGGGCGGCGGCGCGCGGAGGATGTCCCACGACTTGAACATCCGCGGCAGCTCGTCCACGCGCTCCGGGTTCACCAGCAGCTTGCCGGGCGCCAGCGGCATGAACGTCGTGTCGATGTGCATGGGCTTGGTGTCCCGGCACTTCAGCTCGTGGATGCGGTACTCGCTGCCCAGGTGCCGCCGCAGCCACTCCACGCCGAATGCGTTCGTCACGTGGCTGCGGATGTAGAAGAGGTCCCGGCCGCAGCGCACGAAGTCCGCCGCGTCGAAGAGCGGCTCGAACTCCGTGAGGGCGTAGCGCATGGGCTCGTCGTCACCCGGCACCTCCCAGGTGTCGTCGAACGACTCGTCCGTCAGCTGCGGCTTGGGCGCGGAGGTCCACCGCGCGCCCGCCTGGAAGTATTCTTTCAATAGCTTCCGGTAGGGATGTACCTCGAAATAGCGGGAGCGCCACGGCATGGGCGTCTCGATGAGGTGGTCACCCACGACGAGCAGCAGGTCGCGCGGCATCGCCGTGTAGAGGCCGCCCGGCGAGTGCCAGTCCGGCGTGGAGAAGGGCTTCGCGTGCGAGACGCGCTCGGGGCGGCGGACGCGGATGCCCTCGGCCTCCAGGATGTGCGCGAACTCGTCCAGGTCGCGGTTGGCCGCGTCCACCATGTCCTGGGGGAAGGGCTTGCCACCGTGCTCCTGGAAGAAGCCCCAGTGCTTGCGGGGCATGGTCGACTTGAGGGTCACGTGCCACGAGGGCACCGTGGCGCCGTCCGCGACGCCGACGATGACCTCCTCGAGCGGATCCCATTCGGTGTGCGAGGAGACCACCGGCTGCGACTGGGGCTGTGGGACCAATGACGGGTGCTGCGAGGCCAGTTGGAGGTTGGTGCGTTGCATGGCGTGTCTACTCCTCGGGGGGTGAGGGTCAGGGCAGGGGATGGGGGGACGGGCCGCGCGCGGGCGGCTCCAGCGGGAGCAGGCGCGGATCCATCGCGGCGGGCTCGGGCTCCACGGCCTGCTCGCGCGCGAGCACCACCACGTCCTGGATGGCGGGGTGCTGGCGGAGCGCCGCTTCAATCTCGCCCAGCTCCACGCGGACGCCGCGGATCTTCACCTGGTGGTCACCGCGCCCCAGGAACTCCAATTCGCCGTCAGGCAGCTGGCGGGCCAGGTCGCCGGTGCGGAACAGGCGCGAGCCCGGAGGACCGAAGGGGTCCGGCACGAAGCGCTCCGCGCTCAGGTCCGGCCGCTGGAAGTAGCCGTGCGCGAGGCCCGGGCCGCCCAGGTACACCTCGCCGGGCGCGCCCGGGGGAACGGGCTGTCCGCGCGCGTCCAGCACGTGCATCTTCATGTTGCCCAGCGGCCGGCCCAGCGGCACCGCCTTGCGCGCCATGCCGGGCGCGCAGGTGAACCACGTGGCGTCGATGGACACCTCCGTCTGGCCGTAGAAGTTGAAGAGCGTCGCGGAGGTGTGCTCGGCCAGCCGGTCCACCAGGTCCGTGGTCAGCGCCTCGCCTCCGCAGACCACCGTGCGCAGCGCATGGCAGTCCGCGATGCGGGGCTCCTCCAGCACCACGCGCAGCAGCGACGGCACCACGTTCATCTGCGTGACGCCGCGCCGGGCCATGAGGTCCGCGATGTAGCGGCTGTCCTGGTGCGCTCCGTCACGCACCATCACCGAGCGGGCCCCCGCGAGCAGCGCGCGGAAGAACTCCCAGATGGAGGCGTCGAAGCCGAACGAGGCCACCTGGAGGACGCGGTCCTCCGGCCCGATGGGCAGCGCGTGCTGTTCCCAGAGCATCCGGTTGGCGATGCCCGCGTGGGCGATCATCACGCCCTTGGGCACGCCGGTGGAGCCGGAGGTGTGCACCACGTAGGCCAGTTGCTCCAGGTGGACGGTCCGCGCGGGAGGCGTCTCCGCCAGGCCTTCCTGCCGCCACGCGCCGGGCTCCAGGCGCGCCTCCGGCGGCACCGGCAGCTTGACCGCGAGCGAAGCGGGCGCGAGCACGTAGCGGGCGCGGCACTCCGCGACCATCAGGGCCAGGCGCTGCGCGGGGGCTCCGGCGTCCAGCGGCACGAAGGCGCCACCGGCCTTCATGACCGCGAGCATCGACACCAGCACCTCCGTCGAGCGGGGCAGGCACAACGCCACGCGCTCCTCGGGCTCCAGGCCGGACGCGAGCAGCAGGTGCGCGAGCCGGTTGGCCCGGCGCTCCAGCTCCGCGTACGTGAGGTGGTCGTCCTCGCACTCCACCGCGATGGCGTCCGGCGTGCGCCGCGCCTGCTCCTCGAAGAGGACGTGCAGGGGGCGCGGGGACAGCGGCACCGGGGGCGGGTGGAAGGACTCCAGCGCCTGCTGACGGCCGGCCGCGTCCAGCAGCGGCAGCTCGGAGACGCGGCGCCGCGGATCCTCCGTGATGCCTTCCAACAGGCGTTCGTAGGCCCGCGCCAGCCGGTCGGCGGTGGAGGCGTCGAAGAGGTCCGTGTTGTATTCGAGCCAGCCCGTCAGCGCGCCGGACGTCTCGACCAGCGTCAGGGTGAGCTCGAACTTGGAGGTGTCCGTCTCCAGGTCCAGGTTCGTCAGCGTGAGCCCCGGGAGCGCCAGCGGCTGGAGCGGCGCGTTCTGGAGGACGAACATCGTCTGGAAGAGCGGCGAGCGGCTCAGGTCCCGCTTCACGCGCAGGTCCATCACCAGCTTCTCGAAGGGGACGTCCTGGTGGGCGAAGCCGCCCAGGGCCGTCTCGCGTACGCGGCCCACCAGCTCCGTGAAGCGCGGGTCGCCGGAGAGGTTCGTGCGCAGGGGCAGCGTGTTGACGAAGAAGCCGATGAGCCCCTCGGTCTCCGCGTGGTTGCGGTTGGCGATGGGCGTGCCGACGACGAGGTCGTCCTGGCGCGTGTAGCGCTGGAGCAGCACCAGCCACGCGGCCATCAGGGTCATGAACAGCGTGGCCCCCTCCTGGCGGGACAGGGTGTTGAGCGCGGCGGTAACGGCCGGGGACACGCCCAGGGGCAGCTGCGTGCCGCGGAAGGTCTGGGCCGGAGGGCGCGGACGGTCCGTGGGCAGGCCCAGCGCGGTGGGCGCGTCCGCCAGGTGCGTGCGCCAGTACGCGAGCTGCTCCTCCAGCACGTCGCCCTGGAGCCAGTCGCGCTGCCAGCGGGCGAAGTCGGAGTACTGCACCTTGAGCGGCGGCAGCGGCGAGGGTGCGCCCTGGAGGAAGGCCGCGTACAGCGCGGCCAGCTCGCGCACGAACACGCCGATGGACCAGCCGTCGGAGACGATGTGGTGCATCGACAGCAGCAGGATGTGCTCCGCGTCCGACAGGCGCAGCAGCTTCCAGCGGATCAACGGACCGCGCTCCAGGTCGAAGGGCGCGGCCACGTCCTCGGCGGTCAGCTCGCGCACGCGGCGCGCGGTCTCCTGTGCGTCCAGCCCGCCCAGGTCCACCACGTGCAGTGGCAGCTCGGGCGCGGGCCCCACGACCTGCACGGCCTCGCCTTCACGGGCCTGGAAGGTCGTGCGCAGGGACTCGTGGCGCTGGACGATCTCCTGGAAGCTCTTCTCCAGGGCGCCGCGCTCCAGCGTTCCGCTGAGGCGCACGGCGAAGGGGATGCCGTAGTGGTGGCTGCCCGGCTCCAGCCGGTCCAGGAACCACAGCCGCTGCTGGGCGAAGGAGGGCGGGAAGGCCCGGGGCTTCGCCGCGCGCTGCTGGATGAGGGCCCGGGCGCGGGCGCGCTTCTCCTCCAACGCGGAGGACTGCTTCACATCACTCATGATTCGATTTCTCCGCTTTCGAGCTCCGCGATGAGTGCGTCCAGCTCCGCTTCGGACAGCCCATCCACCTGGGGCAGCGCCTCTTCTGGGGCGCGCGCCGTGAGGAGGGGCTGCTTCCTGACTTCCGCCTGCCGTGAGACGACCTGCGCGAGCGCGGCCACGGTGCGCGCCTCGAAGGCGCTGCGCAGGGGCACGTCCACGCCGAAGGACTCGCGCACGCGCGAGATGACCTGGGTGGCGAGCAGCGAGTTGCCGCCCAGCTCGAAGAAGTCGTCGTGGGCGCCCACCCGGGGCGCCCCGAGCAGCTCCGTCCAGATGTCCGCCAGCCGCTGCTCCGTGGCGTCGCGGGGCGCCACGCCGTCCGCGCGGGGCGTGATGTCCGGCGCGGGCAGCGCGCGCCGGTCCACCTTCCCGTTGAGGGTGAGCGGGAGCGCGTCCAGGAACACGATGGCGGCCGGCATCACGGACTCCGGCAGCCGGCGGCGCAGGTGGGCCTTGAGGTCGGCCTCCGTGCACGCCTGTCCCGGCGCCACCACGGCGTGGAGCACCAGCCGCTTGCCGATGGGCCCGTCCTCGCGGACCGTGGCGATGGCCTGCCGCACGGCGGGGTGCTCCAGCGCGAGCGACTCCACCTCGCCCAGTTCGATGCGCAGGCCGCGCAGCTTCACCTGTGCGTCGGTGCGGCCCAGGAACTCGAGCGCTCCGTCCGGCAGGAAGCGGACCCGGTCCCCGGTGCGGTAGAGGCGGGCGCCGTCGCGCGCGTCGAAGGGGTGGGGCACGAAGGCGCGCGCGGTCAGCTCTGGCTCGTTCAGGTAGCCGCGCGCGAGCCCCAGGCCGCCCAGCCACAGCTCGCCAGGGACGCCCACGGGGACGGGCTGCTGGCGCGCGTCCAGGACGTAGGCTTGGGTGCTCGCGATGGGGCGCCCGATGGGCGGGTTCACCGCGCCCGCGGAGACCGGGCCACAGGTGGCGACGACCGTGCACTCCGTGGGGCCGTAGTGGTTGATCAGCTGGAACGGTGTGCCTTCGGGCGCGCCTCGGTGCAGCCGGTCTCCGCCGGTGAGCAGCGTCCGCAGCGCCGCGTGCGCGGGCCACGGCTGCGTGAGCACCGCCTCCGCGAGCGGCGTGGGCAGGAAGCAGCGGGTGATGCGCTCCTCGGTGAGCCACGCGACGAGGCGCTCCGGCAGGGCGCGCACCTCGTCCTCCACGATGTGGAGGCTGGCGCCCGCCGTGAGCGTGGGCCACAGCTCCCACACCGCGGCGTCGAACGCGGGCCCGGCGGCCTGGGTCGTGCGGTCCTCTGGCGTCAGCGCGTAGGTCCGCTGATGCCAGTCCACCAGGTGGGCCAGGCCCGCGTGCTCCAGCTCCACGCCCTTGGGACGGCCGGTGGAGCCCGACGTGTAGATGACGTACGCCAGGTGGCGCGGACCCGTGAGCTCCGGCAGAGCGTGCGCGGGCTCGGCGGCGGCTCCGAAGCCATCCTCCGCGAGCAGGCGCTGGCAGTCCGGCGGAAGCGTCAGTGCGGCGGTGTTGCGCGAGGCCAGGAGCACCGGCGCGCGGACATCCTCCAGGATGGACTGGAGCCGCTCCGGGGGCGCGGAGGGGTCCAGCGGAACGTAGGCGCCGCCCGCCTTGAGCACGCCCAGCGCCGCTTCGACGAACGCGGTCGAGCGCTCCAGACAGAGCACCACGGGGACGTCTGGCCCCACGCCCAGGCCTCGCAGGTGCCAGGCCAGCCGGTTCGCGCGGGCTTCGAGCTGACCGTAGGTGAGCGCCTCGCCCGCGAAGGCCACCGCGAGCGCGTCCGGCGTGCGCTCCGCCCAGGCCCCGAAACGCGCGTGCACGGAGACGTGGAACGGCGGCGCAACAGGGCGCGGGTTCCACCCGTGGAGCAGCGTGTGCCGCTCCTCGGCCGTCATCAGGGACAGGTCGCCCACGTGGCCATTGGGAGCCGCCGCGATGCTGGAGAGCAGCACCTGGAAGTGCTCCGCGAGGCGCGCGATGGAGGCCGCGTCGAAGAGGTCCGCGTCGTATTCGAAGCGCGCGGTCAGCCCGCCGTCCTCGCCACGCTCCAGCGCGAGGTCCAGGTCGAACTTCGCCGGAGCGGACTCGGACTCCAGCAGCGTCAGGTGCAGCCCCTGGAGGGCGCGGGAGGGCAGGGGCGCGTCCTGGTAGGAGAACGCGACCTGGAAGAGCGGCGTGCGGCCCAGGTCTCGCTCCACCGCGAGCGCTTCGACGAGCTTCTCGAAGGGCACGTCCTGGTGCTCGTGCGCCGCGAGCACGGACTCGCGCACCCGGCCCAGCAGCTGGCGGAAGGTGGGGTTGCCGGAGGCGTCCGTGCGCAGGGGCAGCGTGTTGACGAAGAAGCCGATGAGCCCTTCGGTTTCCACTCGCGTGCGGTTGGACAGCGGGCAGCCCACGACGAGGTCGTCCTGGCCCGTGTAGCGCAGCAGCAGCGTCTGGAACGCCGCCAGCAGCGTCATGAACGGCGTGGCGCCTTCGCGCCGGCCCAGCTCCGCGAGTCCTCCAGCGAGCGCCGCCGGGAGGTGGATCTCGTGACGGCCGCCCGCGAGCGTCCGCACCGCGGGCCGGGGCCGGTCCGTGGGCAGCTCCAGGACGCTGGGAGCGCCCGCGAGCCGTTGCTTCCAGTGCGTGAGCTGACGCTCCAGGACGCCGTCCGCCAGCCACTCCCGCTGCCACAGCGCGAAGTCGATGTACTGGAGCGGCAGCGGCGCGAGCGCCGGAGGGGCGCCCGTGGAGAACGCCGCGTACAGCGCGCCCAGCTCCCGCAGCAGCACGGCGACGGACTCGCCATCCGCGACGATGTGGTGGAGCGTCAGCAGCAGCACGTGCTCGTCCGGGCCCAGCCGCAGCAGACGGCCGCGCAGCAGCGGGCCCTGGGCGAGCGCGAACGGAGCGCGGGCCTCTTGCTTCGCGAGCTGGTGCACCTCCGCGTCGCGCGCCGCCGGGGACAGTGCGCTCAGGTCGACTTCGGGCAGTTCGAAGGGGACGTGGGCGTGGACGCGCTGAGTGGCGCGGCCCTGGTGCTGGGAGAAGGTGGTGCGCAGCGCCTCGTGGCGGTGGACCACTTCATCGAGGCCTCGGCGCAGCGCCGCGATGTCCAGCGGGCCCTGGAGGCGCACCGCCGCGGGCAGGTGGTAGCGCGCGTCGCCGGGCTCCAGTTGGTCCAGGAACCACAGCCGCTCCTGCGCGTAGGACAGCGGCGCTTCCGGCGCGCGGTCCGTCTGGTGCTTCAGCGCGGGCCCTCGTGCCGGAGCGCGCACGCCTCCGTCGATGCGCGCGGCGAGCGAGGCCACCGTGGGCGCTTCGAACAGCGTGCGCAGGGGCAGCTCCACCCCGAACACCTCGCGCACACGAGCGAGCAGCCGCGCGGCCAGCAGCGAGTGGCCGCCCAGCGCGAACCAGTCCTCGTGCAGGCCCACGGCTCCGCCAAGCAGTTCGGTCCAGAGGCCCGCGAGCTTCTGCTCCGTGGCGGTGCGCGGCGCCGTGTCCTCCGGGGACGTGGGGCGCTCCAGCTCGGGCGCGGGCAGGGCCTGCCGGTCCACCTTGCCCGTGGGGGTCAGCGGCAGCGCGGGCAGGAGCACGAAGGCCGCGGGGCACATCACCTCCGGCAGCTCGCGGCGCACGTGCTCGCGCAGCGTGGCTCCGGTGAGCGCCGCGTCCGGTGTGGCGACGACGTAGGCGACGAGGCGCTTGCCTGTGGAGGGCTCGTCGCGCACCGCGACCACGCACTGACGCACGTCCGGGTGACGCTGGAGGACGGATTCGATCTCTCCCAGCTCGATGCGGAAGCCGCGCAGCTTCACCTGATGGTCGAGCCGGCCCAGGAACTGGAGCTCGCCGTCCGGCAGCAGGCACGCGAGGTCCCCGGTCCGGTACAGGCGCGCGCCGGGAACCGTGCTGAAGGGATCCGGCACGAAGGCGCGAGCGGTGAGGTCGGGGCGGTCCAGATAGCCGCGAGCCACGCCCGGCCCGCCGATGCACAGCTCGCCCGCGACACCCAGCGGCTGGGGCCGCAGCGACGCGTCGAGCACTTGCACGTGCATGCCATCCAGCGGCCGGCCGATGGTGGGCAGGCCGGACGCCGCGTCCCCGGATCCGACCGGGGCGAAGGTGGCGGCCACGGTGCCTTCGGTGGGACCGTAGAGGTTGGTGACGCGGAAGGGAGTGTGCGCGGAGGGCCGCCGACGCAGTTGGTCGCCGCCGGTGGTCAGCTCGCGCAGCGCGAGCGTCTGGGGCCACTGTTGTCCGAGCACGCCCTCCGCGAGGGCCGTGGTGAGGAAGGTGTGGGAGATGTGCTCGGCGGCGAGCCACTCGACGAGCCGCTCCGGCAGGGCGCGCACGTCATCGCCGGGCAGGTGCAGGCTGGCGCCCGCGATGAGCGCGGGCCACACCTCCAGCACGGACGCATCGAAGACCGGCGTGGACAGATGCGTGGCCCGGTCCTGGGGCGACAGGGCGAAGGTCCGCTGGTACCAACCCGCGAAGTGGGCCAGGCCACCGTGCGTGAGCTGCACGCCCTTGGGCCGCCCGGTGGAGCCGGACGTATAGATGACGTAGGCGAGGTGATCCGCGTCAGGCGTGGCGTCCAGCACTGTGTCCGGCACGCCGTGGGCCGCAGCCGTCACGTCGTCCAGCACGCGCACGGACGCGGGCAGCCGTGAACGCAGCTCCGGCGTCGTGAGCACGACCGCCGCGCCCACGTCCTCCAGAAGCGCTTCCAACCGCGCCTGCGGTGCGTCCGGATCCAGCGGCACGTAGGCGCCGCCCGCCTTGAGGATGCCCAGCAGCGCCAGCACCTGCTCGGGCGAGCGGTGCATCAGCACACCGGCGCGCACGTCCGGACCCACGCCCAGCTGGCGCAGTCTTCGCGCGAGCACGCGGGCCTGCTGCTCCAGCATTCCGTACGTCCACTGTCGTCCATCCGCAGTGATGGCCAGCGCGTCGGGCGCGAGCGCGGCTCGGGCCGCGATGGCGTGGTGAACGGGCGTGAAGGACCCGGACACCCGCGCTCCCGTGCTGAACGTGCGCACGCGCTCCTGCTCCGCGTCCGGCAGCAGCGGCAGGGCCGACACGCGCTGGTCCGCGTCCGCCGCGATGCCCGCGAGCAGGCACGTGAAGCGCGCCACCATGCGTCCCGCAGTGTCCGCGTTGAAGAGGTCCGTGTCGTAGCGGAGCGCGCCGTCGAGCCCACTCGGCGCATCCGCCATCTGGAGCGCCAGGTCGAACTGCGCGGTGCCCAGCTCCACCGGCACGCTCTCCGCCTCCAGCCCCGCGAAGCGCACGCGCACGCCAGGCAGGCCCAGCACCAGCGGGGTCAGTTCCTCGCGCTGGTGCGGCTGCTCCCAGGCGAACACCGCCTGGAACAACGGAGACCGGCTCGCGTCACGCGGACGCCGCAGCCGCTCCACGAGCAGCGGGAAGGGGTACTCCTGGTGCTCCAGCGCCTCCAGCACCGTGCGCCGGACCCGGCCCAGGTGCGCGCGGAAGGACGGGTCCCCGGACAGGTCCGCCACCAGCGCCACCGGATTGACGTGGTAGCCGACCACGTCCTCCAGCCCCGAGCGCGTGCGCCCCGCCGCGGGCGAGCCGACCGCGAAGCGGTCCTGCCCCGCATGCCGGGCGAGCAGGACCTGCCACGCGGCGAGCAGCAGCGAGAACAGCGTCGTGCCCTCTTCACGCGCCAGTGCACGCAGCCGCCGCGTCAGCTCCGCGTCCAGCCGGAAGGTGCACGCGGCGCCCCGGAACGCGCGCACCGCCGGACGGGCGCGGTCGGTGGGCAGCTCCAGCACGTCCGGCACGCCGTCCAGCTGCTTGTGCCAGTACGAGAAGAGCCGCTCACCGTCCGGGCCCTCCAGGAACGGGCGCTGCCAGCGGGCGAAGTCCGAGGGCCGCAGGGCCGGAGCGGGGGACGCGGAGTCCCGTCCCTCCTTCAGTGCGGGGTAGAGCCCGTGCAACTCCTCCGCGAGCAGCGCCAGCGACCACAGGTCCAGGATGAGGTGGTGCGCCGCGAGCAGCAGCACCTGGCCGCCGCCCGCGTGGGCGTACAGCGAGGCGCGCAAGAGCGGCCCCTGCTCCAGGTCGAACGGGCGCGATGCGTCCGCGGCCAGCGCGTCCCGCAGCGGAGCGTCCTCCAGCGGAAGCGAGGCGTCCTTCAGGAGCCCGCCGCCATTGGCCGCGTCCACCCGCTGCACGAGCTCATCGTGCTCCAGGTGGAAGGTGGTGCGCAGGGCCGGGTGCCGTGCCACCAGCCGCGCCAGCGCCTCGCGCAGCGTGGGCACGTCCGCGGGCGTGTGGAAGCGCACCGCGAAGGCCAGGTGGTTCGCGGTGCTGTCCGGCGCCAGGCGCTGCGCCAGCCAGAGCGCCTTCTGTCCCTGGGACACAGGGTGGCGTCCCAGCGCATCCCCCGACGCCGTGGGCGCGAGCGGCCGCTGCCCCAGCGTGCCCACCAGCTCCCGCGCCAGGGCCCGCAGGCTCACCGCGTCCATCAGCCGCGCCAGGGACGTGTCCGTGCCCAGCCACGCGTCCAGGTCGCTCTTGAGCTCCACCGTCGCCAGCGAGTCGAGCCCCAGGCTGATGAGCGTCCGCTCCGCGTCGACGTGCGCGCGGGGAAGGCGCAGCCGCGCCGCCACCGCGTCCACCAGCGACGCCTCCAGGAACGCCGCGCGCTCCGGCTCCGGGAGCGCGAGCAGCTGCTCCGGACTCAGCGTGGGCACGGACGGAACGGAGGCCTGGAGCGTGCTCTGCCCCAGCACCTCCAGCTCCCCGGCGAGCCACGCCTGACGGCACGCGTAGCGCTGCACCTTGCCGCTGGACGTCTTCGGCAGCGAGCCCGCCTGGATGAGCACCACGTCATGGGCCTGTGCGTCGTGCGACTGCGCCACGGCCTCGCGGATGCTCCGGGCCAGCGCCTCCAGGTCCGTGCCGGCGTGGCGCGAGTCCACCTCCTGCACGATGACCAGCCGCTCCTCGCCCTCCAGCTCCACGGAGAACGCCGCGGTGCACCCCGGACGCAGCGCGGAGTGCACGCGCACCGTGGTGGACTCCACGTCCTGCGGGTACAGGTTGCGCCCGCGCAGGATGATGAGGTCCTTGATGCGCCCAGTGACGAACAGCTCGCCGCCGCGCAGCACGCCCAGGTCGCCGGTGCGCAGGTAGCGCCCATCGTCCGGGCCCGCGCCCTCCACCCGCGCGTGGAAGACGCGCGCGCTCTCCTCCGGCCGCTCCCAGTAGCCCTGGCCCACGCTGGCGCCCGCCACCCAGATCTCGCCCTCCTCGCCGGGCGCGCACTCGCGGCTGGTGCGCGCGTCCACCAGCCGCACCGTGTTCCCCTCCAGCACCCGGCCGGAGCCCACCAGGTTCACACCGTCCGTCACCGGCGCGGTGCCCAGCGCGTGCCCGGTGACGATGAGCGTCGACTCGGCCAGCCCGTAGCAGGGATAGAAGGCCTCCCTGCGGAAGCCCTGCGGCGCGAAGGCTTCGTGGAAGCGCTCCAGCGTCTCCGGCCGGATGGGCTCCGCGCCGTTGAAGGCCACCTTCCAGCGGCTCAGGTCCAGCGTCGCGCGCTCCTCGGCGCTCACCTTCCGGACGCACAGGTCGTAGGCGAAGTTGGGACCGCCGCTCGTCGTGGCCCCGTAGCGCGACACCGCCTGGAGCCAGCGGAAGGGGCGCTGCAGGAACGCGATGGGCGACATCAGCACGACGGGGAAGCCGCCGTAGAGCGGCTGGAGCAGCCCGCCGATGAGCCCCATGTCGTGGTACGGCGGCAGCCAGATGACGCCCCGGCTGTCGCGCGAGTGGCCGAACGCGCGGTGGATGAGCGCCAGGTTCGCCAGCAGGTTGCGGTGCGTCAGCATCACGCCCTTGGGGCTGCCCGTGGACCCGGACGTGTACTGGAGAAACGCCAGCGCGTCCCCCGTGACGCCCGGGTCCTTCCAGCCGTCCTCCAGCCCCGGCGCCAGCGCGTCCGTGGCCATCCAGGTGAGCCCCGCCAGCTCCGGCGCCTGCTCGAAGAGCATCCCGGCCATGCCGTGGATCATCTCCGTGGTGAGCACGAAGCGCGCCCGCGCGTCGCGCACCATCGCCTCCAGGCGCGGCAGGCTGCGGTTGAGGCGCGTCACGTCCGGCGGATACGCCGGCACCGCCACCACGCCCGCGTACAGGCACCCGAAGAAGGCCGTCAGGTACTCGTTGCCCGGCGGGAACAGCAGGAGCGCCCGCTCTCCCCGTGCCCCGTTCGCCTGGAGCCACGCGCCAATGGCGCGCGCCTGCCGGTCGAACTCGCCATAGGTGAGCGCCGCTTCCTCGGATTCGCCATCCACCAGGAAGGTGTAGCCCTGATGTCCTGGCGCCTCGGCTGAACGAAGACGCAGGAGTTCAATCAGGCTCGCCGGTGACATGTCGTTGGGCTCCACGCGATGTATGGCTTGAAAGACGGCATTCATGTGTCACGGTCAAAGTGTGTCTGTCAAATCTTGCATTGATATACTTGAGCCCTGTAAATTCCTTGATGACTGGTTTCTTTCGGCCCAAAGACAACCATCCAGGTTTCAATTCCAACACCGGGTCCCTCTAGGAGAGCGGATGTACGAGAACATCGAACGCATCAAGGCCCCTACTCGCGAAGTCTTCCTCAACGAGTACGTGCGGAAGCAGAAGCCCGTCATCATCACGAACCTGTTCGACGGGCAGCCCATCAGCCGGCTGTCCAGCCTGGACATCGCCCGCAAGGAACTGGGGGACATGCCCGTCGTGGTGCAGGAGGGCCACGAGGAATACTTCACCCGTATGCTGTCGATGCTCATCTCCAAGGACTTCACCTTCGAGGACATCGGGAAGAACCAGAGCACGGTGAACGGCTATCTGGAGATGGTGGCAAAGGACCCTGACAGCCGGCTGGTCTGCGCGGAGGTCCCGCGGTCGATGATCCAGAAGGTGGAGGCGGGCTACACCATCCCCGAGTACTGCCATCCGGACCCGGGGGAGCCCGACGAGTACACGTCGATGCTGTGGCTGGGGAACACGGGCAACTTCACCCACATGCACTTCGACGCGGACTACAAGAACATCTTCCAGTACCAGCTCTGGGGAGAGAAACGCGTGGTGCTGGTCCCGCCCACGTCGTCGCGGAAGATCCTGCCCATGCGTAACAACAGCGCGCTCAGCCCGGAAGGACTCAGCCAGGAGGAGAATGACAACTTCGTGCGCTACGTCGGGGGTTACCAGGCGGTGGTGCGCACCGGCGAGACGCTCTTCATGCCCGCGCTGATGTGGCACTACTTCGAGTACATGGACACCAGCATGGCCCTGACCATGCGCTTCCGCCGCAACAAGTACCTGCGCTTCCTGGCGGAGAACTTCCACACCGACTACCGGCTCCAGCACATCGCCTGGAAGCTGGCCAACGAGCGGGCGGTGGACGAGCAGGGGCTCAAGGCCTTCGCGCGGCTGGAGGCGGAGTTCCGCAAGCCCATGGACAACCCCATGGAGAAGGCGACCCACCTCCAGAAGGCAATCAATGAGATCTATGCCAGCTTCTGCACGGATGGCCTGAAGGGTGACCTGAGCCGTCCCTTCCTGGAAGAGATTCGCGGCGCCATCCGGAACATGGATGTGCTGGCGGGCTCTCTGTATTCAGACGAGCGCCCCACCGCCTGAGTTGTTTTTAGGGCTGGCGCCCGCCCAATCCCTTGCATCGGCAGGGGGCTGTGGCGGGCGCCGGACCTGAGACGTCTCAAAGCCCCCACTGGTGGGACCACTTGAGCAGCCAGGTGTCCGTGGTGGCGCCGTCCAGCAATTGGTTGGGCGCCAGGCGGGTCACCTGGGCGGTGCCCGGCGTGGTGGGCAGCTCCGTCTGGGCGCGTGAGTAGACGAAGTACAGCGTGGAACCCAGCCGGTACTCCCAACGCAGCACGGCGTTGAGGTTGAGCGCGGACTCGTGGAAGTCCGGGTCCAGCGCCGTGGTGGTGGGCGTCAGCCGCGCCAGGGGCAGCCGGCCGTTCGCGTCCGGGGTGCCTTCGAAGAAGGGGCCGTAGCGGCCGTACGCGGAGAAGAACTGCGCGTACGCCTGGAGCGTGAGCCGCGGGGTGAGCACCAGCAGCTGGCGCAGCGTGAAGGACATGGCGCGCGGGTGCAGCTGTCCGAACACGAGCCGGCCGTCCTCGTCCCCCACGTAGCGGGGCCCGTCCAGGTTGGTCAGCAGCTCACTGGTCAGCTGCGTCTCCAGGCGCGGCGTGGGGCGCCACGTCATCGTCAGGGCGCCGCCGCCGCCCGTCTTGGAGGGCAGGGGGCCCGGGGCGGAGATGCGGCCCACGTAGCCGTCCACCAGGAAGGAGAGGGCGCGGTTCCTGTCCGTGGAGCCGGAGCACGCCACGTACCGGTACGGCGGGCGCTCGTAGGGGATGCCGGTGAGGGGAATCTCGCGGATGTCGCTGCGCCCGGTGAGCTGGCCCAGCTCGCACTCCACGGCGTGGAAGCCGGGCAGCGTGGCCAGCGCGCCCACCGTGAGCTTGTGGCTGAGGCGGATGCCGCGCCCGTCCGTCGTCCAGCTGGTGATGCCCTGCACGGAGGTGGAGAAGTCCAGCAGCGGCCCGAAGCCGGTGGGCCGCACGAAGGACACCCGGCCGGAGGCCTCCTGGAGGTTCTGGGTCGGCTGGTAGCCCGTGGTGCTCAGCTCCAGGCGCGGCGACAGGTACTCGTAGCCCACGTCGAAGCGGAAGGGCTCACCGCCCTGCTTGCCGCCGCTCACGTACGCCCCCATGCCCAGGTCGCCCGGGCGCAGGAGCGTGCCGTCGCGCAGCGGGCGCCCCGCCGGCCCCCCCGCCACGCGCGAGCCGGTGAGCTGGCCGCGCACGCCCCAGGCGCCGTCCGTGCTGCGCACGTCCCAGTCCAGCGCCGCCGCGTTCCCGCCGGCCACCCGGCACGCGTCGCGCTCTGCGGGGTCGGAGGGCAGGATGCCCGAGCACAGGTCCGACAGGGGCGTCGCCGCCGCGAAGGTGCCGCCCACGGACACGCCGGTGACGGGCTGCTGCCGCAGCACGACGGTGAGGAAGTTCTGCGCGGGGCCCGCCTGCGCGGGCAGCTCGTTGTTGGGGCCCAGGTGCAGCGGCCGGGACGGGTGGAAGCGGATGCGCCGGTCCGGCGGCGCTTCGCCGTCCTCGCCGACCCCGTCCGTCCGGGGCGCGGAGGGGCCCATCACCACCGCGTCCAGCACGCCCACCTGGAGCGTGTCGGTGAGGTTTCCGGTGAGCTTCACCGCCGCCAGGATGGGCGTCTCCAGGCCGATGCGCCGCGTGTAGAAGAGCGTCTGCGAGGACTCGCCCACCGGCTGGAAGACGTCCATGCCCTGGAGGAAGAAGGGGCGCTTCTCCGGGAAGAACTGCTCGAAGGTGCTGAGGTTGAGGATGAGCTGATCCGCCTCCACCTGGCCGAAGTCCGGGTTCACCGTGGCGGTGAGCGTCAGGTCGCTGGTGAGCGCCGCGCGCAGGTCCACGCCCACGTCCGCGGACGGGGAGCCCAGCCGGGGCGTGGGCCGCGCCGGGTCCGCGTAGCGGGGGCTCATGCCGAAGCGCGCGGCCACGTAGGGCGTCAGCTGCAGGCCGCTGCGTTGGGGGATGCGCTCCAGGCCCTCCAGGTGCCCGAAGCGGGACACGAAGGCGTTGTCGTTGCGAGGCAGGAGGGTGGAGTCGATGACCTCGCGCGTGCGGGCCAGCTGCCGGCGCACCGCGAGCCCGAAGGTGTGCGTGGGCGCCTCCGGGAAGCGCAGCAGGTGCAGGGGGATGACCAGCTCCGCGGACCACCCGTCCGGCAGGTCCGCGGCGGCGCCGTCCCAGACCGCGTCCCAGTCCTCGGTGTACTTGATGTCCTCGAAGTAGAGGACGTCGCGGAGGATGCCGCCCGCGTTCACCGTGAACGCGTACGCGGTGCGGTGGTCGTGCGCGCTGTCCACCATCACCGTGACGGAGTCCGACTCCGGGGGCCGGTCCCGGCGCCCCAACTGGCGGTTGATGAGCTGGGGCTGCGAGTCGCGCGCCAGGATGCCGACGTAGAGGTTGTCGTCGTCGTAGAGGACGCGCAGGTCGGTGCGCTCGCTGGGCGCCGCGCCGTTCTTCGGGAAGGTCTGCACGAAGCGGTCGTACAGCGGCGCCTCCGCCCACTCGGCCTCGTCCAGCCGGCCGTCCAGCTGGATGGGCTTGAGCGTGCGCCGGGCCTGGATGGCGCTGGAGGCGGGCGGACCTTCCGCGCGCGGAGAGGCGGCCCAGAGCACGGTGAGGAGCCCCATGAGGACGGGCGCCGTGGAACGCGGACGGGAAACGGAAGACATGGTGAGGAGTGCTCAGGTCCAGCGGAACAGGCGCACGGCCAGGGCGAAGCACGCGGAGCCCCACGTGCCCAGGATGGCCAGGTCCGGCAGCAGCGCGGACAGCGACGCGCCTTCGTTGATGACGGCGCGCATGCAGGCGTTCATGGCGCTCAGGGGCAGCGCCCGGATGAGCGGCTGGACCGCGTCCGGGAAGTGGCTGGAGGCGAAGAAGATGCCCGCCAGCCCCATCATGGGCACCATCACCACGTTGATGAGGCCCACGGCCGTCTCGCTGGTGCGGGCGCGTGACGCGCACAGGAACGCCAGCCCGCTGAAGGCGAACGTCCCCGCCAGGGCCACCGCCGCCACCGCCGCGAGCGAGCCGTGGATGGGCATGCCGAACGTCAGGCGCGCGAAGCCCAGCAAGAGCGGCAGGTCCACGCACAGCACGAACACCACCCGCGCCAGGGCGAAGGACAGCAGGTACTCCGGGCGGCGCATGGGCGTGGCCGCGAAGCGCTTGAGCAGCCGGCGCTGCCGGGCCAGGACGATGACGAACGTGATGCCCCACATGCTGCCGGCCATCACGTTCATGCCGATGAGTCCGGGCACCAGCCAGTCCACGTAGCGCGTGCCGGGCGCGCTCACCACGTCGTCCTTCACGGGGCGCGCGTCGGCGCGGCCGGCGTCGCGCTGGAGCACGTCGTCCACGAAGGTGCGCGTGGCGGGGGACTCCGGGCG
>NZ_RAVY01000269.1:0-10662 GCF_003611625.1 Corallococcus sp. CA054B | reverse complement strand
CCCCGAGCCGGAGGGCACGCCGGAGCCCGTCCCCTCGGAGACGGAGGCCCCGCAGGACCCCTCCGCGCCCGCGCCCACCGCGCCGCCGGAGGACACGCCGGCTCCCGCTCCTTCGGGGGTGGACGGCTTCGGCGTGACGATGATGTACCCCTCGCTGCCGGGCGGCGAGTCCTGGGCGCTCGCGGAGGACGCCACCGCGGACAGGCGCTTTGATCCGCAGGGCACCATCACGCGCAACGCGGACGGCTCCTGGAAGATGAAGAGCACGAAGGTGCGCATGAGCGCCTTCCCGTCCTCCGGCTACGACGCGAAGCAGATCCCCACGTATGACCGCGACGTGCTGGCGAGCCGCGGCTACATGCAGGCGGCCAACGACTGGAAGAACATCGAGATGACCGGCTTCGTGAAGGTCAACGCGGTGAACAACAACCAGGACAACTTCGCCTGGTACGCGCGCGGCGGAAAGCACAACGACAAGAACTCCGGCTGCGAGGGCAGCAGCTACAAGGGTGGCCTGCACTACGACGGCCGCGTGCGCTGGGAGAAGGAGACCTGGCACGTGTCCTACGACCAGGCGCCGTACAAGCCGGCCGCCTCCGCGCTGAAGGGCCGCTGGGTGGGCTTCAAGGCCGTCATGCGCAACGTGCCCGGTGCGAACGGCGGGGAAGCGGTGAAGCTGGAGCTGTACCTCAACGACAACGCGGACAAGGTCTCCTGGACCAAGGTCTACGACATGACCGACGACGGGAAATGGGGCGGGGATGCCCAGCACTGCGGCGGCTCCGTGGGCGCCATGCCGATCACCTGGGGCGGCCCCATCGCCACGTTCCGCTGGGACAACGCCACGGACGTGGACTTCAAGTGGCTGAGCGTCCGGGAGATCCAGCCCTAGGCAGGCCGCACGCCACGCGTCCTGAAGTCGGCAGGAGAGGGGGGCCCCGCGTGGGCCTCCCTCTTTTTTTGTTCGCGGCCTGACGTGACGTCCGTGGGCTTTCCGACAGGCGGGGCGCGCCGGGGTGCCGCTGGAAAGAGACGCCCTAGCTTCGCAGCCTAGCTGACGCCGGGGCCTTGGGCTGCCCGCGCACATCCACTCAGGGCGCGGTCCTTCCGGCCGGGCCCTCCATTCGAGGGACGACGTTCATGCGGATCACCTTCCTGGGTCATGCGGGCTTCGCGGTGGAGACCGCCGGAGCGCTCGTCGTCATGGATCCGTGGCTGACGCCCCAGGGGGCCTTCGACTCCGCGTGGATGCAGCTGCCGCGCAACCACCACCTGGCGCCGCGCGTGAAGGAGCTGCTGGAGACGCCGGGCAAGGAGCGCTTCCTCTACATCAGCCACGAGCACAAGGATCACTTCGACCCGGAGTTCCTGGCCACCATCGCGAAGCGGGACTTCACGGTGCTGGTGCCCAGGTTCCGCCGCTCGGAGCTGCGGGACATCTTCGAGAAGTACGGCTGCAAGCGCGTCATCGCGTGCGAGGACTCGCGCGAGATTCCCATCAAGGGCGGCTACATCAAGATCTTCGTGTCCGAGCAGGGCACCAACCGCGACTCCAGCGTGATGGTGCGCGGCGACGGGCAGTGCTTCCTCAACATCAACGACTGCAAGATGCATGATCGGCTGGTGCGCGTCATCGCGGAGGAGGGGCCCATCGACGTCTTCTCCGCCCAGTTCTCCGGCGCCATCTGGCACCCCACATGCTACGAGTACCCGGAGGCGCAGTACTCGGCCATCAGCCTGAAGAAGCGCGACAGCAAGTTCGAGGCGGTGGCGCGCGCGTTGGAAGTGGTGCAACCCCGCGCGTACATCGCGGCGGCGGGCCCGGCGGCCTTCCTGGACCCGGCGCTCTTCCACCTGAACTTCCAGGACGTGAACATCTTCCCGCGCGCGCCCGTGCTCTTCTCCTACCTGGAGAAGCGCATGCCCACGCTGCCCACGCGCTACCTGGAGCCCATGCCCGGTGACGTGCTGGACGCGGGCTCGCTGGAGTTCGTGTCCCAGGTGCCGGAGCGCGTGACGACGGAGAACTTCCAGGAGTACCTCCACACGTACGCGAAGGACATGGCCTACGTGTTCCGCGAGCGCCGCCGCAACCTGATGCGCGAGGAGGTGGATGAGATCCACGGGCGCCTGCGCACGGAGCTGCAGCGCAAGCTGGACCTGCTGGACCTGCACGACCGCGTGGGCATGCCGTTCTACGTGGAGCTGACGGAGGCACCCACGCGGCTCTTGCGCGTGGACTTCAAGGCCCGCCGCGTGGATGAAGTGACGGAGATGCGCGACAAGAGCCGCTACGCGATGAAGGTGAGCGCGAGCGACATCGTGCGCGTGTTGGATCGCAAGCTGAACTGGGAGGACTTCCTCCTGTCCTTCCGCCTGCGCCTGTCCCGCAACCCGGACGTCTACGAGCCCGTGCTGCACGGCTTCCTGGGCGTGGAGGTGGAGGACATCCGCGAGTTCTGCGACGGCATCCGCGCCACGGAGGCCCAGAAGGAGCGCACCGTGGTGGAGGCTGGCGGCAAGCGCTTCACCATCCAGCGCTTCTGCCCGCACCAGGGCGCGGACCTGGCGGAGGGCTGGGTGGAGGAGGGCCGCTACGTGGTGTGCCCGCGCCACCGCTGGCAGTTCGACCTGCAGAACGGCGGCGCGTGCAAGACGAACAACTCCACGCTCTGCGCGGAGCCCGTCGCGGACAAGCCGGAGAAGGTGGAGCGCGGCGGCGACAAGGCCCCGGCGGACAAGGTGCCCGCCGTGGACAAGGCGCCCGTCGAACCGCCGCGCGTCTGAGGCTTCAGCTGCTCCGGCCTCAGCTGCCCCGATAGGTGGAGAAGCCGAAGGGACTCAAGAGCAGCGGGACGTGGTAGTGCTCGTCGGTCGCGGTGACTTCGAACACGACCTGCACATAGGGGTAGAAGCCCCGCTGACCCCGGGCCTGGAACCAGGCCCCGGTGTCGAAGGTGAGGCGGTACACGCCGGGCTGAAGCTTCGTGTTCGCGCCCGACAGGTCCTTCACCCGTCCGTCCGCGTTGGTGACGCCCCGGGACAGCTCCCGGAAGTCTTCGCCCGAGCGGGCCTCAAGCGTGAGGGAGAGCCCCTCCGCGGGACGGCCCGTGCTCGTGTCCAGGACATGCGTGCTGAGGGTGCTCATGACGAGAGGAGCTTCTCCAGTCGGATGCGGGTGATCTTCGCCTGCTCCCCGGCCGCGATCTTCAGCTCTTCGTCCGGGGTGTGGTGCATGCGGTCCTGGAGCAGCTCCAGCATCTGCGCCGCGCTCTTGCCCGTGGCGCAGACGAGGAAGATGAAGCCGTAGCGGGACTCGTAGTCCCGGTTGCCCTGGGCCAGCGCCTGCAACACGCCTTCGTCCGCGCCGGCTACGCCCTTCTGCTCCTGTGACGACCACTGCGCGGTGGAGGCGAACTTCTCCCGCAGCTTCGACACGTCGCCGATGCGCGGGTGGTGCGTGAAGGCCTCCTTCCAGTCCTCCGGCCCCGTGCGCGCCCAGGCGTCCGCGGCCTCCGCGTACAGGTGCTCCGCGTCGCGGAACGGGCGGACGGCCAGCATCCGCTGGACCCACTTCGTGCTGCCGCAGCAACGGGTGAGGGCCTCGGTGGCCTCCTCCGTCGTGGCGGTGTTCAGGCGCTCCAGCGGCGTCGTCACGCCGGCTCTCCGAAGAGGCGCAGCCGGCTCACGCCGCCGTCCGGGAAGATGTTGAGGCGCACGTGGGTGATGGGGCCCACGTCCTGCAGCTCCTTCTCGAAGACGTGGCAGTGGTCCGCCTGGAGCTTCGACTGCGGCAGCAACTCCTTCCACTGGAGGTGCGTCGCGTTGGCGAAGTCCAGCAGCGGCTCCTCCAGGTGGATGCCCTCCAGCGAGCAGCGGTCCGGGAAGTTGCCCTTGAAGAAGTGGGTGTCCACCTCCGCGCGGCGCAGCGTGCCCGCCGTGGCCAGCTTCACGACGATCCAGTCGAAGCCCGGCACGCGCTTGCGGCGCGTCTCCCAGCCCTCGCCCATGTTCGCCGCGCGGCCCGGGAAGATGAGGTTGTCCTTCGTGCTGAAGAACTGATCGTTGCATGTGACGACGGAGCCGCCGTTGGCCGCCGCCGCCAGGTCCACCAGCCCCGCCTTCTTGAGCGCGTGCCAGTCCGGCAGCACCTGCCCGTGCACGCGCAGGCGCGCGACGCCGCCGTCCGGGTAGATGTTCAGGCGCACGTGCGTGAAGCGCCGCTCGTTCGCCACCGCGAAGAGGTTGCGCGAACCGCCGCGCAGGCGCTGCTTGGGGACCAGCTCCGTCCAGCGCGACACGTCCTCCGCCAGCGACTCCGGCGACGGATCTCCGTCCACCTCGCACGCGTCCAGGGAGGCGTACTCGGGGAAGTTGCCGAGGAAGTGGTTGGTGTCCACGTCGATGCCGTGGATGGCGCCGGGCAGGCCCAGCTTCACGATGCACCAGTCGTAGCCGGGCACGCGCTTGCGGCGCGTCTCCCAGCCGTCCATCCACTTGCCGCGCTCCGTGTACTTGTCCGCGATGAAGACGCCGCGCCCGGGCTCCAGCATCGATTCCTTGGGCGCGAAGAACTCGTCGTTGGCCAGCAGCGCCTTGCCGCCCACCTTGCGTGCGGCGAGGTCAATCAAGTCAGCGAAGGCGACGTGCATCGCTCCGGGTGCTTCGGCTTGCATCGGTTTTCCTCTCCCGGACCGCCGGGGCCTATCCGCGCGGCAGCCACTGGCCGATGCGCGGGCCCGTCAGTCCCTCGGTGGCGTCGAAGATACGCTGGCCGCGCAGGTATGTCCTCATCACCCGGCCTTCCAGCTCGCGACCCGCGTAGGGCGTCAGCCGGTGCCGGTGGCGGATGTCCTCCGGCGCCACCTTGAAGCGCGCCTCCGGGGCGAAGACGACGAAGTCCGCGTCCAGCCCGGGGCGGATGGCTCCTTTGCGCCCCGACAATCCGGCCAGCTTCGCGGTGCGGTGCGCCATGCGGTCCACCAGCGCGTCCAGGCCCAGGCCGTGCGCGCGCATGCCCGTCCAGACCGCGGACACGCTGAGCTGCAAGCCGGCGATGCCGCCCCACGCGCCGGAGAAGTCCCCGGCCTCCAGCTTCTTGAGCGCGGGCGTGCAGGGCGAGTGGTCCGACACCACCAGGTCGATGAGGCCGCTCTTCACCGCGTCCCACAGCCGCTCGCGGTTGGCCGCCTCGCGGATGGGCGGGGCGCACTTGAAATGCGTGGCGCCGGCTTCAATCTCCTCCGACGTGAAGGTGAGGTAGTGCGGGCACGTCTCCACCGTGAAGGGCAGCCCTTCCGCCTTCGCCTTCGCGATGTCGTCCAGCGCGTCCGCCGCGGACAGGTGGACGATGTGCACGGGGCCCCGGTGCTTGCGGCACAGGTCGATCATCATCCGGATGGCGTCCACCTCCCACGCGGCCGGGCGGGACGCGAGGTAGCTGGCGTAGGCGCGCACGTCGCCCGCGAACGGCGGCTCATGGTCCGTCAGCTCCGCGTGGACCAGCAGCGGCACGCCCGCCTTGGTGAGGATGGGCATGGCCGCGTCCAGCACGTCGCGCGTGGCGGCGGGAAACTCGTCCACGCCCGAGTGCACGAGGAAGCACTTGAAGCCCGGTGCGCCCGCGTCGACCATCGCCTGGAGCTCGTTCGCGTTGCCGGGGATGACGCCGCCCCACAGGCCGTAGTCGATGGCGCACTGGCCTGACGCGGCCTCCGCCTTGGTGCGGAGCGCGGCCAGCGATGTGGTGGCGGGGATGGAGTTGAGCGGCATGTCCACCACGGTGGTGATGCCGCCCGCCGCCGCCGCCGCCGTCGCCGTGGCGAAGCCCTCCCAGTCCGTGCGGCCGGGCTCGTTGATGTGCGCGTGGCTGTCCACGATGCCGGGCAGGAGCGCGTCCCGGCCCAGCTCCACCACCTGCGCGTCCTTCGGCACGTCCACCGTCGCGTGGATGCCTTCGATGCGCCCGTCGCGCACCACCACCGCCGCGGCGCGCGTGCCTTCGGGCGTCACCACGCGCTCACCGCGAAACACCGTCACACCAGAAGCGCTCACGTCTCGAACTCCGTCGTCGCGTAATCCGCGAGCGCGCGGAAGTGGCGCTCGCTGTCATCCAGGTAGAGCTGTTGGGTGATGCCGCCCACCAGGCGGGGCAGGCTGTACTTCATGCCGGAGATGCTGGCACCGCCGAAGCCCAACGAGAGCAGGCACCCGAAGGTGTAGTTGAACACGCCGCCAATCCACGGTGCGGTGCCGGGCTGCTTCTCCTGGAACTCGAAGGAGGGGCCCAGGTACGGGTGGCGCAGCAGGTCCGCGTGCCGTTCGTTCTCCGGCGGCGTGAAGCGGTCCCTCCACAGCGCGATGTGCGGGTGCAGCTCCGCCAGCTCCGGGCGCAGCGACAGGTCCGTGGTGAAGCCGGACGCGATGATGAGGAAGTCGAACGCGTGCGTCGCGTGCGGCGTGCGCACCACGGCCATGCCGTCCTGCGCCTTCACCTCCACCCAGGGGCTCTCCGCGTGCAGGTGGAAGTGCGGGTGGCGGCGGGCGCGCTCGAAGGTGTCGCGCGGCGGCAGCTGGCCCATGTCGATGATCTGCCGGATGAAGCGCCAGCGCTGCGCGTCCGGCAGGTCGCCGTGGTGGCGCAGGAAGCCCGCGAACTCCGCCCAGCGGTAGGGGTTCACGTTGGGCAGCTTCTTGCGGCGGTAGAACAGGTCCACCTGGCCCACGCCCGACTCCAGCGCCACGGAGGCGTTGTCGAACGCGGAGGCCCCCGCGCCCAGCACGCCCACGCGCTTGCCCTTCAGCGCCGCGAAGTCGATGGGGTCATGCGTGTGCGCCCACAGCGCGCGCGGCAGCGGCTGCACCTCTGGCGGCGCCTCCCAGCGGCCGGAGCCGTCAATGCCGGTGGCCAGCACCACCTTGCGCGCGAGGAGGAACTCCGTCTCCCCGTTGTGCGCGGCGGGGACCTCGAAGCAGTCGAGGTCCTTGCGCCAGCTCAGCGCGCCCGCCTTGGTGCCGCACTTCACCGGGATGCCCAGCACGCGCCGGTACCAGAGGAGGTAGTCCGCCCACAGCTCCTTCGGGATGAGGGCCACCTGCTGGAAGCCCTCCGCGCCGTGCTGCGCCTCGTACCAGGCGCGGAAGGAGAGGTTGGGGATGTTGTAGTCCGGACCGGTGAGGTACTTGGGCGTGCGCAGGGTGATCATCCGCGCGAACGTCTTCCAGGGCCCGTGGAAGCCGTCCCTACCATCGTCCAGAACCATCAAGTTCGTCACGCGCTCGCGCATCAGCCCGAACGCGGCGCCCAGCCCGCTCTGGCCTCCGCCCACGATGAGCACGTCCATGATGGGACGTCCGTCCGGCGTGGATCGCGGTGGCACCCAGCCGCGGGCGGGGTACGACAGGATGTCCAGGTCGCGGCGGAGGGCGTCTTCCAACGCCTCCAGTCCCTGCGGTGGACGGAACGTCGAAGCCAGCGGATCGCGGTCGGGCATCAGCCTCAAGCAACCCACGCCCGGATTCGCCATGCAAGGGGGGCCCCCCAGGCATTCGCCTCGACGGGCGGGTTCCGGACGACCGCGTCAGAGGTGCGACGTGGGCCCGGCCGCCTGGGGCACGAGCAGCTCGAAGCGCACGCGTGCGTTGTCCGTGCGCATTCCGGCGGGGCCTTCCAGGCGGAGCGCGTCCGCGGGCAGCAATCCCTCCCAGACGCGCAGGCCGTCCGCGTACACGGTCAGCACGTTCGCGTCGATGCGGGCGCGCAGCACGTGGGACTCACCGGGGGACAGCCTGTCCAACGGCTCCATGAAGCGCGGACGCACGGTGATGTAGCCCGCGTTGCCGCACTCGCGGCTCTCGTGGTCGTCCGGGTTGGACTTGAACTGGACCACGATGCCCGCGGAGGGTGCGATGCGCCACATGGCGTAGATGAGGTTGCAGCCGTCCCGGGCGCGCAGCTTGAGGCCCACCTGTTCGCGCTGCTGGCCCGACGCCAGCGGAATCACCTCGCGGGTGGCGCCCAGCCACGTGAAGCGCAGCTCCGCCTCGTCTCCCGTCGTCTCCGGAACGACCGCGCGCTGGCGAGGCCCTTCGATGGCGAACCGCGTCCCGTCCTGTTCGTCCTCCTCTTGGTCGTTCACGACCTGGCCTTCGGTGACGTGCAGCTGCCGCCGCGTGATGGGGGCCAGTCCGTTCTTCGTGGGCGGCGGGTCCGAGCGCAGCGCGCGCGTGTCGGGGGCCGCGGGGGATTCCATGGGCTTCCTCGCGCTGTTGCAGGCGCCGTGGCTCAGGAGCAGTCCGACCGCCCACAGCATCAACACGCCCGACGTCCCGAGCGCCACCCACCGCCGTTGTCGTGCGTCGCTCATGGGCCCGCTCCTCCCAGGAGCGTGCGGAGGGTCTCCAGGTGCGCGCCCAGGTAGGCCTGCTCCGCCTGGAGCCGCGCCAGCTCCAGCAGCAGGTAGTCCCGGAAGCGGCGCACCTGCCGCGTCTGTAATTGCTCCACCTCGCGCAGCTGTCCCTGGAGGTCGGACACCAAAGCGGACACCTCGCCCAGCCGCTGCTGCTCGCTCTGCTCGGCGATGCGCAGTTCGCCCAACAGCTGGCGCACCCGCCGGGGCGCTCCGTCCACCGCGTCGCGCGACTCCAGGCGGCGGCCCTCGCGGGCCTGGGCATTGGCCCGGCCCTGCCACAGCTGGCCCAGGTTGTAGCCCAGCGTGAGCTGGCCGAAGAGGGGCGTGCTCTGGTCCACGTCGAAGACCTCGTCGTAGCCGCCGCGCACGCTCAGGCGCCACGCGTCCGACGTGCGCAGGCCGCCGGACAGGACCTCCACCTGATCATCCGCGGCCTCGAAGGCGCTGAGCAGCGTGCTCAAGGTCTGCCCTTCCGGGAGCGCGGGTTCGAGCGCCAGCCGTTCGCGGGCCTGGGCGGTGGCTCGCGCGAGCGAGCGCAGGTGATCCAACCGCACCTGCACCGCGTTGAGCTCCTCCAGCGTCGCGCCGCCGTCGCGCAGGTCGTCGCGCAGTTGGGCCACCAGCTCCTCCGCGCGGGGCAGGGAGGTCGCCAACGCCCGGGCGCGTGCGTCCAACGCCGCCGCCTCTCCCAGCCGCGGGCCCTGCTCCACGGCGCTCTGGAGCGCGGCGAGCGCCTGGTAGCGGCGGCACTCGGCCTCCGCGCGCGAGCGCAGGGTGCGGCCCCGGTAGAGGCCCACGAAGTCGTAGCCCAGCCCCGCGGTGACGCGCAGCTTGGGCGAGCCCAGGGGCGAGTCGTCCGAGCCGCTCGCCGCATCGCCCGCGTTCACCGCGCCCACGCTGGCGAACACCTCCGGCGCAAGCTCCAGCGCGGCCTCCGCCTTCGCGGTGCCGCGCACGCGTTCGCAGTAGCCCTTCGCGAGGTCTCCCCGGGCCCGCACCGTCCCCGCTTCTTCCGCCGCCGGTGCCATGCCCGCCCACAACCCGAGCCCCAGCAGGGCTCCCCTCGCGAGGCTCGTCCGCATCCTCCGCTTCCTTTCCGATTTCACGACGGGGTTCACAGCATCAGCGGGGGATGGCCCAGATGGAGCAGCGGCTCTCGCGCGCTCGGCGCATCCCGCAGCTGGAGTTCCACCATCACGCCCCGCAAGTGGTACTGGCGGATGGGGTGCTGCTGGGAGATTTCGCCCTCCAGCACGGGCCCCACCACGCCCACCTCTCGGCACCAGAAGATCTTGAGCGCGCAGGTGTAGAGCGGGGTGCCGGCCCGGGCGTTGGGCAGGTTCTCGTAGGGCACGAAGGCCACGGTGAGGTTCTGCTCCAGCGCCTTCAGGTACGGCGAGGCGTGCACCACCTGGAGCAGGTCGTCGAAGCGGCGGATGCGGTCGTCCAGCGCGCGCACGTCCGCCTCCAGGCTCTTGCGCTGCGCGTCCGCCCGGGCCAGCACCAGCACCGACTGCGTGTATTCACGCTCCAGGAGCAGCGTGTCCGTCGTCAGGCCCTCGGCGGCGGCGTCGCGGCCCAGGCCGTTCTCCGCCGCAGTGAGGCCTTCACTCTCGCGCCGGAGCATGTCCAGGCGCATGTCCAGGTCCACCGTCTCCTGCGCCAGGGACAGGTTGCTCTGCGCCATCTGCGCCAGGTGGTGGTTGGTGGTGAGCACGTCCTCGCGCTCCATCAGCTTCGCGCCGTAGAGCGCGTTCGTTCGCGTGCGGGCCAGGCCGCTGAAGGCGCGGTTGGACTCGGCGATCTCCTCGCCCGTGCGCAGGTACTCCTGGCGCAGCGCGGACAGCCGCTTCGCCAGCCGATCCCTGGCGCGCTTCTCGCCCTTGAGCGCCACCACGAAGCGCTGCTGGAAGGACCGCTCCGAGGCTACGGTCCGTTCGGCCTCCAGGAGCTTGTCCTGCGCCTCGCGCCGCCGGGCCATCAGCCCGTCCCGCTCCGACTCCTGCTGCGCCGCCTGCGCGTTGAGCGCCAGCACGTTGGGGTCGGTGGGCGACAGGATGGTGGGCGCCGCCCAGCTGTTGCTCGCCAGGAAGAAGCCCTGCACCGCCAGGAACGACATCAGGCCCAGGAGGATCAGCGCCAGCAGCACCGAGCCCATGAACTTGTAGGCGGACACCGCGATGGAGTTGAGCCGGTTGGCGACCTGCTGATTCATGACGGGGTTCCCTCGCCTGCGGAGTTGGACGTGAGC
>NZ_RAVY01000268.1:0-10706 GCF_003611625.1 Corallococcus sp. CA054B | reverse complement strand
GCCGTGCGTCGGGCGTGAAAATCGGGATGCCCGGGGCTAAAGCTAGAGCATGTTCTTCACGTCCCCGAAGAAGTTGAGGCTCCCCACTCCGCAGGAGGCGCTGCCGGGCCGTCCGCAGGAGATGCCGGTTCCGCAGAAGCACACCGTGCTGGGCACCCCGCTGAAGGGTCCGGTGCCGGAGGGCTTTGAAACGGCCATCTTCGGCATGGGCTGCTTCTGGGGCGTGGAGCGCAAGTTCTGGCAGGTGCCGGGCGTGTACTCCACCTCGGTGGGCTACGCGGGCGGGCTGACGCCGAACCCCACGTACGAAGAGGTCTGCTCGGGGCTCACCGGCCACAACGAGGTCGTGCGCGTGGTGTACGACCCGGCGAAGGTCACGTACGCGCAGCTGCTCAAGGTCTTCTGGGAGAACCACGACCCGACACAGGGCATGCGTCAGGGCAACGACGCGGGCACGCAGTACCGCTCCGGCATCTACTTCGCGAACGACGCGCAGAAGCGCGCCGCGGAGGAGACGCGGCAGGCATATCAGGCCGCGCTCAACGCGAAGGGCCTGGGCGACATCACCACGGAGGTCCTGCCCGCTCCGGCCTTCTATTACGCCGAGGATTACCACCAGCAGTATCTGCAGAAGAACCCAGGGGGTTATTGCGGTGTGGGTGGCACCGGCGTGAGTTGCCCGATTGGCATTGGCGTGAGCGCTTGACGCTCGCGCGCACGACGTGAAACACGCGTGCGGAGCGGATCCACCGTCATGGGTTCCGCTCCGCGCGCACTCTGTACGGAAGAAGGGAATCCTCTAAACTCGCGTTCGTCATGCACACGACGGATGCGCCTTCCCGACGCGAGTTTTTGGAGCAGTACCTGCGTGATTCCCAGGTCTCCGCGACGCTGATCAATCCCGGCGCGGACATGCCCACGGTGCCGCTGGCGGCAGCGGCGCTGGGCGTGACACCCGCGCAGATCGTCAAGACCATCGTCTTCGAGGGGAAGAAGGACGCGTCCCGCGCGTGTCTGGCCATCGCGCCCGGCGACATCCGCATCGCCACCGCGAAGGTGGCCGCCGCGCTCCAGCTCACGCAGCTCAAGCTGGCCAGCGCGCAGACGGTGTCGCGGCTGACGGGCTACGCCGTGGGCGGCGTTCCTCCGGTGGGGCACGCGACGCCGCTGCCCGTGGTCATCGACTCGCGCGTGCTCCCGTACGACATCGTCTTCGGCGGTGGCGGGGATGATCAGCACATGCTGCGCATCTCGCCTCGGGACATCCAGCGGCTCACCGGCGCGGTGGTGGCGGACATCGCCGCGGAGGACGCGCGATGAGCGCTCAGACGCTGGGCCGCGTTTCGCTGCCGCCCCACCCCGTCCTCTTCCGGCTGTTCTACGAGCCGGGCTTCGCGGACGACCAGCGCACGGTGCTGCCGCACCTCCTGCGCATCGACGCGGCGCACCTGGTGATGCTCGCGCACCGGGGCATCCTCCCGTCGGAGACCGTGGCGCGCCTGTTGTCCGTCAACCGCGACCTGCGGCTGCGCTCGGACGCGGGGGAGCTCGTGTTCGAGACGCCCGCGTCGCACCGCGGCCTCTATCTCACGTACGAGAACGAATACATCCACCGGCTGGGAGGCGAGGTCGGCGGCTCCGCGCACGTGGCCCGCAGCCGCAACGACATCAACGCCACCGTGACGCGGATGCGGCTGCGCACGGAGCTCTTGAGCGTGCTCGCCAACTGCGAGTCCCTGTCGCGCACGCTGCGCACGCAGGCGCACGCGCATGCGCGCACGGTGATGAGCTCCTTCACCCACCAGCAGCCCGCGCAGCCCTCCACGTTCGGCCACTACCTGACGGCGGTGCTGTCGGAGTTCGTCCGGGGCACCGCGTGGCTCGCCGCCAGCTACGGCACGGTCAACCGCAGCCCCATGGGCGCCGCGGCCGGCGGTGGCACGTCGTTCCCCATCGATCCGCACGAGGTCGCGCGGCTGCTGGGCTTCTCCGCGCCGGTGCTCAACTCCGCGGACGCCGTCGGTTCGCGGGACTTCGTCATCCAGGTGCTCGGGCCGCTGGCGCTCATGGGCACCACGCTCACGCGGCTGGCCAACGACCTGCAGGCCTGGGCCAGCATGGCCTACGGCTTCCTCGACTGGCCGGATGACCTGGTGAGCACCAGCTCCATCATGCCGCAGAAGCGCAACGCCTTCGTCCTGGAGCACATCCGCGGGCAGGCGGTGCACCCCACCGGCGCGCTGATGAACGCCTTGATGGGCCTGAAGAACACGCCCTTCACCAACAGCGTGGAGGTCAGCGGTGAAGTCTCCGCGCACCTGTGGCCCGCGCTCCGGGGCATCAGCAAGGCGCTCCAGCTCATGGACCTGCTCCTCCAGCACGTGCGCGTCCGCCCGGACGCGATGCGCGCCTTCCTGGTCCACGCGGACACGACGATGACCGCCGTCGCGGACCACCTGGTCGCGCGGCACGGGCTCGCGTTCCGCACGGCGCACGACGTGGTGGCCCGCCTCGTGGCGCGCAAGACGGGCGACACGCCCCTCACCGCCGCGGAGGCCCGGCGCGATTTGGAAGCGCTGCTGCTCGAAGTCACCTCGCGCGCCTTCACGCTCGACGAGGCGGAGCTGGCGCGCGCGCTGGAGCCCGCCACCTGCGTGGAGGCGTCCGCTCATGGCGGAGGCCCCGCGCCCGCCTCCGTCCTGGCCCAGCTCGCCGCGCTGGAGGACCCGGGCCTCACCGCCTCCCTCCAGGCCTGGCGCGTCGAACAGGAAGACGCGCGCGGCCAGTTGGAGCACGCCGTCACCGCGCTTCTCACCGCCTCCGGATTCCCGCCCCCCTAACCCGCCCGTCCCTCTCGCCATGCTCAAGGTCTCGTCCGTCCTGGAGTTGATGAAGAACACCCCCCTGGTCTCGCTGCGAGGCCGCGCCGTGAACCGGCCTCGCGCGACGCTGTGGGGCAAGCTGGAGCTGTCCATGCCCGGGCAGATGAAGGACCGGGTCGCGCTCAAGATGGTGACCGACGCGGAGGCGCGAGGCGACCTTCAGCCCGGCGGCACCATCGTCGAAAGCTCCTCCGGCACCATGGCGGAGGGCCTGGCCCGCGTGGGCACGCTCAAGGGCTACCGGGTCATCATCATCACCGACCCGCGCATCGACGTGAGCACCGCCGCCAAGCTGCGCGCGCTGGGCGCGGAGGTCCTGGTGGTGGACGTCTACCACCCCACCGGCGGCTGGCAGCAGTCGCGGCTGGAGCGCCTGCGGGACGTGCTGCGCGACGTGCCCGGCGCCTACTGGCCGCGCCAGTACGACAGCCCCAGCAACCCGGGTGCTTACAACAGCGCCATGGCCCAGGAGCTGACCGAGGCGCTGGGCGGCAACATCGCCGCGCTGGTGGCCAGCGTGGGCAGCGGCGGGTCTCTCAGCGGAACGGCCGCCGCGCTCAAGCAGCGCCTGCCGCACGTGCGCGTGGTGGCCGTGGACGCGGTGGGCTCCGTGCAGTTCCACCAGCCCAACCGCCCCCGGCTCCAGAGCGGCCACGGCAACAGCATCATCGCGGGCAACATCAACTACCGCGTCATCGACGAGGCCCACTGGCTGTCCGACGGCGAGGTGTTCCAGGGCTGCCGCGAGCTGGCCCGGCGCGAGGGCATCTTCGCGGGCGGCTCGTCCGGCGCGGTCTACATCGTGGGCTCGTGGCTCGCGGAGCAGTTCGGCCCGGACGCGCACGTCGTGGGCATCTTCCCGGACAAGGGCGACCGCTACGGGGAGACCATCTACTCGGACGACTACCTGGCGAAGCACCACATCGCCGGTCCGGAGTGCGCCGCCGCGGCGGCCCCACAGGCCATCCGCTACGGCGTGGACGTGGCCGAGCGCTGGAGCCACGCGCCGCTGCCCCATGGCGGCAGCGTCCCGTACCACGCGCCGGACATCACCCTCAGCGGCGACCTCACCCGGGAGCTGGGGCTGTGATGCGCGCGCACTTCGCCTTCATCGAGAGCAACACCACGGGCACCGGCAAGCTCGCCGTGGAGCGGCTGGTGGCCCAGGGCCAGCAGGTCACCTTCATCACCCGCCAGCCCGGCAAGTACCCATTCCTCGCGAAGCTCGCGGGCAGCCCGGGCCTCCAGGTGCTGGAGGCGGACACGAACGACCAGGAGGCAATGGACGCCTGCGTGCGAGCCCTGACGGCGCGCACGCGCGTGGACGCGCTCCTGACCTTCTCCACGTTCTACGTGCCGCTGGTGGCACGGCTGGCCGCCCGATACGGCTTCCGCTACCTGAACCCGGACGCGGCCCGCATCTGCCATGAGAAGCACGAGGCCCGGAGGGTGCTGCGCGACGCGGGCCTGCCCACTCCGGACTTCTGGCTGGTCACCTCCGAGGCCCAGGCGCTCCAGGTGAGCCGCGAGGCCACCTACCCCTGCGTGGTGAAGCCCACCGCGGAGAGCGGCAGCACCGGCGTGCGGCGCGTGGACACGCCGGAGGCGCTGCTCGCGCACTACCGGTCGCTCGCGTCGCGCCGGGTGAACGAGCGCGGTCAGCCGCTGGCCGGCGAGGTGCTGGTGGAGGGCTTCCTCACCGGGCCCGAGTTCAGCGTGGAGACCGTGACGCTCGCCCGGGGCGACACGCGCGTCCTCGGCGTCACGCGCAAGCACCTGTCCGCGCCGCCCCACTTCGTGGAGATGGGCCACGACTTCCCGGCGCCCATCGCCGACAGCGAGCGCCAGGCGCTGGAGCGCGCCGTGGTGGCCGCGCTGGACGCGGTGGGCTTCGACCTGGGCCCCGCGCACACGGAGATCCGCCTCTGCGCCCAGGGCCCGGTGGTCATCGAAATCAACCCGCGGCTCGCGGGCGGGATGATTCCGGAGCTGGTGCGCCACGCGACCGGCATCGACCTGCTGACGGTGCTGCTGGACCAACTGCTCGGGCGGCCCGTGGACCTGACGCCCCGTCAGAAGGCCACGGCCTCCATCCGCTTCCTCACCGCGTCCGGCACGGGGCGGCTCGCGGCGGTGCACGGCGTGGAGGACGCACGCCAGGAGGACGGCGTGCGTGAGGTGTCCGTGGACAAGGCGCCGGGCGTCAGCGTGCGTCCGCCGGAGAGCTCCGGAGACCGGCTGGGCCACGTCATCGCGAGCGGCGAGGACCGCGCCCACGTGGAACGCGCGGTGACGCAGGCGCTGGAGCGGATCCGCTTCGACGTGGTGGCCCCGGAAGCGGCGGCGTGAAGGTCCGCGCATGAGCTCCCGCCTCGCAAGCCTCGCGGCCGTGGTGCTCACCGCGCTCACCGCCGCCCTCGCGCTGCACTTCGCCTCCGCGCCCACGGCGCTGCCCGCGACCGCGCCCCCGGAGGTGTTCTCCGCGGGGCGTGCGCGCGAGCACCTGGCGCGCATCGCGGCCCGTCCGCACCCCGTGGGCTCGCAGGCCCACCGGGAGGTGCGCGAGTACCTGGTGGACACCGTGCGCGGCCTGGGCGTCACGCCGGAGGTGCAGGCCACGGCCGCCATCCACCCGGACGTGGAGGAGCAGTCCATCCCGGGTGCCACGGTCCACAACGTGCTCGCCCACGTGAAGGGCCAGGACAGCCGAGGCGTCATCGCCATCGTCGCGCACTACGACTCCGTGCCCACCTCGCCTGGGGCCTCGGATGACGGGGCCGGCGTGGCGGCGATGCTGGAGACGCTGCGCGCGCTGCGCACGGGCCCGCCGCTGCGCAACGACGTCCTCTTCGTCTTCACGGACGCGGAGGAGACGGGGCTCGTGGGGGCGCGGGCGTTCGCGTTCCATCACCCGCTGGCGGACCAGGTCTCCGTGGTCCTCAACTTCGAGGCCCGGGGCTCGAATGGGCCCTCGCTGATGTTCCAGCCGGGTCCCGGCAACCGCTGGCTCATCCAGCATCTGGCGCGCTCGGGGGCGCCCGCCCAGGCCAGCTCGCTGTTCGACGAAGTGTACCGGCGGCTGCAGAACGACACGGACTTCTCCGTCTTCCTCCAGCGGGGGAAGACGGGCCTCAACTTCGGCTTCCTCGACGGGTTCATGCGCTACCACGCACGCACGGACGACCTCGCCCACTTCGGCCTGGACAGCCTCCAGCACCACGGAGAGGTGATGCTCGCGCTCGCGAGGCACATGGGCAACGACGCGTTGGAGCCCGCACCGCCGGAGGACGCCGTCTACTTCAACGCCGGGCCCATCCTCGTGCACCACCCGGCCACCTGGGCCGTGCCCATCGCGCTGCTGGCGCTGCTCGCGGTGGCGGCGGCGATTGTCCAGGGACTGAGACGGGGCCGGCTGCGCGCGTCCGGGCTGGCATGGGGCGCGGGCGCGTTGCTCGCGGCGACGGTGGCGAGCGCGGCGGTGGTCCAGGCCGCGTGGTCGCTGGTGCTGCGCATCGACGGGGGCCTGGGCGTATTGCCGCAGGGCGACGCCTACCACGGCACCTTCTTCATCGCGGGGCTGCTGGCGCTCACGCTGGCAGCGGTGGTCAGCGTCCAAGCGCTCTTCCAGCGCAGGGCGCGCGCGGAGGAACTGTCGGCTGTGGCCAGCAACCAGGCGCGCCTCCCGCGTCAGGCGAACACGGAGGAACGGGTGGCGGGAGCCGGCGTCCGGGCGTGCTTCCTGCGCCGGGCGCTCGCGGAGGAGCTGGGGGCGGGGGCGCTCGTGGTGTGGGCCGTGCTGGGCGTGCTCAGTGCGTTCGCGGCGCCGGGCCTCAGCTATCTGTTCGCGATGCCTGCCCTCGTGGGCGCGTTGGCGCTCGGAGGACGGCTTCGCGGGTCGCTGGAGCAGCCCTCCGCGCGAGGCCGGCTGCTGCTGGCCGTGAGCGCCATTCCGGCCCTGCTGCTGTGGGTGCCGCAGGTGCTCAACCTCTACGTCGCGCTGACGCTCGCCATGGCACCGGTGGCGACGCTGGCGGTGGCGCCCTGGCTCGCGCTGCTGTGGCCGCAGGTCTTCGCGCCGATGGCGCGCCCCGGCCGGATGGTGGCGCTGCCCGTGCTCGCGCTGGCGTGCGTGCTCCTGGGCGTGGGCATCGTGCGGGAGCGCTTCGACGCGAGCGACCCGCGTCCCAGCAGCGTCGCCTATGCCGTGGATGCCAGTCTCGGCGAGGCATACTGGCTCTCCAGCGACTTCGAGGTGGACGCGTGGGCCTCCCGCTTCGTGAGCGCGGATGCTCCGGCGCGCCGCCTGGACAGCTACCTGCCCCGCTTCTGGCGCGACGTGCGCGTAGTGCCCGCGCCCCACCGGCCCCTCCCGGCCCCCACCATTCGCGTGACCCAGGACGAGACGCGGGACGGGCTGCGTCGGCTGTTGCTCCACGTGGAGTCCGTGGAACACGCGCCCCTGCTCCAGGTCCGCTTCGGCGCGGGCACGCCGCTGCGGGCGCTGACCATCGCCGGCCAGGTGGTGAACGCGAGCGCCGTGGCCCGGCTGCGCGACGTGCCGGGCGGCGGTCTCCTGGAGTACTGGGACGTGCCTCCAGGAGGCCTGCCGCTGGAGCTCACCGTGCCCGAAGGCACGCGAGTCCAGCTCCGCGCGACCGCCGTGCGCTACGACCTGGACCAGGCCCCTGGCGCGCCCGCTTCGCAACGCCCGGAGGACACCATGCCAGTGCCCTTCGGCTTCGCGGTCACGGACGAGACGCTGGTGAGCGTGACGGGCGAATACTGACGCGCCTCAGAGTCCCGGCACGGCCCCGCGCAGCTTCCGCCACATCACCTGGATGACCGCGGGGTAGGCGGCGCGGATGAAGAGGTGTCCCCCAGGCAGCATGTGCTGGGAGAACGCGCCGCGTGTCCGCTCGCGCCACGCGGCCAGCTCCTCCCGGGAGACCGCCGCGTCATCCAGCCCTCCGAACGCGGAGAGGGGAACGTCCACCGGCTCACCGGGTCCGGGCGCCGCGCTCTCCGCCAGTTGGAGATCCGCGCGCAGCAGGGGCCCCCACGCCTCCATCAGCCCCGCGTCCGGGAGCCCATCGAAGGCCCCCGCGCCCAACCGCCGCACCACCTGGAGGAACTCCGGCTCCGGCAGCGCGTGCAGTAAAGGCCCCGTGCGCGGCAGGCCGGGCGCGGGCGCGCCGGAGACGAAGAGGTGCAGCGGCATGGGCCCGCCTCGCTGACGCAGGCGCCGCGTCCACTCGAAGGCCACCAGCGCCCCCAGGCTGTGCCCGAAGAAGGCGAACGGCCGGTCCTCCAGCCAGGGCAACAGCGCCGCGTCCAGCTCCTCCAGCAGCGCGGGCAGCGACGTGAAGGGCCGCTCCGACAGGCGCTCCTCGCGTCCCGGCGGCTGCACCGCGGCCAGCTCCATGCCCTCCGGCAGCACGCTGGCCCAGGGGCGGAACACGGACGCGCCACCGCCCGCGAACGGGAAGCAGAACAGGCGCACGCGGGTGCCAGCGCGGGCCCGGTGCAGGGGCAACCAGGAGGAAGTCACCCCTCCCTTCTACCCTTCCCCCCTGCACCCCTGGAATCATGGCCCCATGGCTCCCTCCAAAGAACTGCACGAAGCCAACCGGCGCTCGTGGAACGAGGCCACCCCGGCCCACAACAGCCACAAGGGCGACCAGGCCCGCGTCCTGCGAGAAGGCGGCTCCACCCTCTTCCCCGAGGAGCAGGAACTGGTCGGCGACGTGCGGGGCCGGTCGCTGGTGCACCTGCTGTGCAACAGCGGGCAGGACACGCTGAGCTTCGCCGCGAAGGGCGCGCGGGTGACGGGCGTGGACATCAGCGACGAGGCCATCGCGTTCGCGCGCTCGCTCTCCGAGGCGTCCGGCCTCCCGGGCACCTTCGTGCGGCAGGACGTGTACGACTGGCTCGCCGCCGCCTCCGCGGAGGGCACGCGCTACGACGTCGCCTTCTCCTCCTATGGCGCGATGTGCTGGCTGTCCGACCTGGGCGCGTGGGCCCGGGGGCTCGCGGGCGTGCTCGCTCCCGGAGGCCGCTTCGTCGTCGTCGATTTCCATCCGCTGGCGCTCACGCTCGACGAGCAGTGGAGGCTCCACTACCCCTACGGTGGTGGCGTGCATGTGGAGACCTCTGGCGTGACGGACTACGTCGCGCAGGCGCAGGACGCGCTCGTGCCGTGGGGCTTCAAGGAGGGCGTGAAGGACTTCCGCAACCCGCATCCGGACCACACGTTCCAGTGGGGACTGGGGGAGATCATCACCGCCCTGCTGTCCGCGGGCCTGCGGCTGGAGACCCTCCGCGAGTACCCGTACGCGAACGGCGCGCGCCTCTTCCCGCGCATGCGCGAGACAGAGGGCCGCCGCATGTGGCCACCAGAGGAGTTGCCCTCCGTCCCGCTGATGTTCGGACTCGTGGTGATCAAGCCAGCTTGAGCCCCGCGCCTACCCGCCACCTCCTTGCTCGCATCCGGAAATTTGTCTATTTCCGGACAGGTGGGGATTTCCATCCGTGTGCAGGGATTGCACAAAGAGTTCGGTGATGTGGCTGCCGTTCGGGGGCTCGACCTGGAGGTCCGCACTGGCGAGTGCTTCGGACTCCTGGGCCCCAACGGCGCCGGCAAGACGACGACGCTGGAGATCCTCGAGGGGCTCCAGACGGCCACCCGTGGCGAGGTGGAGGTGCTGGGGCGCACCTGGGAGAAGGCCGGGAACGCGCTGCGCCAGCGCATCGGCGTGGTGCTCCAGGAGAACCTCCTCTCCGACAAGCTGACCGTGCGCGAGACGCTGGAGCTCTTCCGGTCCTTCTATTCGCAGGGGCCGGACACGGAGGAGCTGCTGGCGCTGCTCCAGCTCACGGACAAGGCCGACAGCTGGGTGGTGCGGCTGTCCGGCGGCCAGCGGCAGCGGCTGTCCATCGCGTGCAGCCTGGCGGGCGACCCGGAGCTCATCTTCATGGACGAGCCCACCACGGGCCTGGATCCGCAGTCGCGCCGGGCGCTCTGGCAGCTCATCTCCGCCTTCCGCGCGCGCGGGCGCACCGTGGTCTTCACCACGCACTACATGGACGAGGCGGAGCAGCTCTGCGACCGCGTGGCGGTGGTGGACAAGGGCCAGGTCATCGCGGTGGGCACACCCGCGGAGCTGGTCGCGTCGCTGGGCGGAGAGCACGTGGTGGAGCTCACCACGCAGCCCGCGCTGGGCCCGCCGGACTTCGAATCCGTGGCCGGCGTGACGGCCGCGCGCACCACGCTCACGGGCCGCCTGGCGCTGTCGGTGTCGCGGCCCCACCTGGCGCTGCCCTCCATCCTGGCGCGCATCGCGGAGCGCGGCGCGGAGCTGTCCGGGCTGACCACGCGCAACGCCACGCTGGAGGACGTCTTCGTGTCCCTGACGGGGAGAAACCTTCGTGACTGAGCCCACAATGGACGCGGTCGCTGGCGCGCAGGCATTTCGGGGACGGCGCATGCCGCCCCTGGCGCGCCTGACGCTCACCCGGCTGCGGGAGTTCATCCGCGAGCCGGGCACCCTCTTCTGGACGTTCGTCTTCCCCATCCTCCTCACGGTGGCGCTGGGCAGCGCGTTCAACCAGGGCGCGACCCCGCGCACGCGCGTGGCGGTGGTGGACGGGCCCGGCGCCGAGCGCGTCGCCTCGGCCCTGGCCGCCCACCCGGGCCTCACGCCCGAGCGCGTCCCGGCCTCCGAGGCGCAGGCGGGCCTGCGGGCCGGCCGGTTCGCGCTCCAGGTGACGCCTCCGGAGCAGGCCGGGGGCGCGCTGGCCTACCGCTTCGACCCCACCCGCCCGGAG